>NZ_LHOZ01000122.1:0-7100 GCF_001297205.1 Frigoribacterium sp. RIT-PI-h
ACCTGGCCGCGCTCGGCACGTTCCGGCCGCAGCCGAACGCCCAGGCGTACCTCAAGCTCCCCGTCGAGATGCGCCGGCTGGCCCGGCTGGTGAGCGACGCCTCGTCGTTGCCCCGCAGCGCCGGCGACGAGATGCTCGCCGCGACCGAGCGCCTGGCCGACCGGTGCCGCCTCGACCCCGTCGCCGACCTCGGCTGGGGCCGCCCGAAGGTGCCCGAGCTCAGCGCGATCGGCGTCGACGGCGACCCCGACCAGGCGCTGTTCCGGCAGGCCCAGGCCGGTGTCACCGAACGCTTCGGCGACGCCGACCGGGCCCTGCGCGACAAGGTCGAAGACCGCATGCGCTACGAACTCGGCATCATCACCGGGTTCGGCTTCGCCGGGTACTTCCTCACCGTGGCCGACGTCTCGGCGCTGATGCGCGACCTGAGGGTGCGCAACGCGGCGCGGGGTTCCGGTGCCGGCAGCCTCGTCACCTACCTGCTGCGCATCTCGAACGTCGACCCGATCGAGCACGACCTGCTGTTCGAGAGGTTCCTCGGCAACAAGCGCGAGACGCTGCCCGACATCGACATCGACGTCGAGGCGGCCCGGCGGCACGAGGTCTACCGGGCGATCTTCGACCGGTACGGCAGCAACCGGGTCACGCTCATGTCGATGCAGTCCACCTACCGCGGGCGTGGTGCGGTGCGCGACGCCGGTCTCGCACTGGGGCTCGACGACGAGCAGATCGACCTGGTGGCCAAGAACGTCTGGCGGTCGAACGCCCGCGACCTGCGCACCGCGATGGCCGAAAAACCCGAACTGCGCGAGATCGCCGAGCTGGCCCGCAGCAACGACCAGATCGACCTGCTCGTCGACCTCAGCGAACGGCTCGACCGTCTGCCCCGGCACATCTCGATGCACCCGTGCGGGGTGATCCTCGGCGACTCCGACCTGCTCAGCACGACCCCCGTCCAGCCGAGCGGCATCGGCCTGCCGATGAGCCAGTTCGACAAGTACGACATGAACGACGCCGGCCTGCTCAAGCTCGACGTCCTCGGCGTCCGCATGCAGAGCTCGCTCGCCTACGCCCTCGACGAGATCGAGCGCGTGAACGGCCCGCGTGCCGCCCTGGCCGGCGCCCTGCCGGTCGACGTGCCCTACGTGAACCGTCAGGGCCGCATCGAGCTCGACGAGATCCCCCACGACGACGAACCCACCTTCGAGGCGATCCGCACCACGCACACGCTCGGCATGTTCCAGATCGAGAGCCCCGGGCAGCGCGAGCTGATCGGCAAGATGCAGCCCGACCGCTACGAGGACCTGATCGCCGACATCTCGCTGTTCCGCCCCGGCCCGATGAAGGGCAACATGATCGCGCCGTTCCTCGACACCAAGCACGGGTTCCAGCAGCCCGACTACCTGCACCCGAGCTTCGCGTCGTTCCTCGACGACAGCTACGGGGTGGTCATCTACCACGAGCACGTGCTGCGCATCCTCGAGGCGACGATGCAGGTGTCGCTCGCCGAGGCCGACGAGATCCGGCGGCACATGGGCAAGGGCGACGACGACGCGCTCGAGGCCACCTTCCGCGAGCGCACCCGGGGCAACCTCGACCCCGCGACCGGGAGGCGACGCTTCGACGACGCCGCGGTCGACCGGATCTGGGCCGCGCTCAAGGGGTTCGGGTCGTTCGGCTTCTGCAAGGCCCACGGGGCCGCGTTCGCCCTGCCGACCTACCAGAGCGCCTGGCTGAAGACCCACTACCCGGCCGAGTTCCTGGCCGGCATCCTCACCCACGATCCCGGCATGTACCCGAAACGACTGTTGCTGACCGAGGCGCGACGCATGGGCGTCCCCGTGCTGCCGATCGACGTCAACGCCTCGACCGACGTCTACCGGGTCGAGCGCCTGCGACCGCCGGCGACCCCGATCGCGCCGACCCGGGTGGGCGACCTCGGGCTGCGGCTGTCGCTGGCCGACGTGCACGGCATCAGCGACGCCGAGCTGGCCCGGGTTGTCGTGAACCGTCCCTACGACTCGATCACCGACTTCTGGCAGCGGGCGACGCCGTCCCGATCGCTGTTCGAACGCCTGGCGCAGGTCGGGGCGCTCGACTCGGTCGCCGGGCCCGGCCGCACCCGCGGTGACGTCCTGGCCCGGGTGAGGGCGCTCACCGGTCGATCGTCCCGCCCCAAGGCCACCGACGTCGAGAACCAGCTCGACTTCTCGATCGACGACTCCGACACGGTGCCGACCGGCACGCCCGACGTCGACGCCCGGCAGCGGGTCGCCGACGAGCTCGACACCCTGTCGATGGAGGTCAGCGAGCACGTGATCGAGAGCTACCGGCCCATGCTCGACGACCTGGGGGGGGTGCGCGCCGCCGCCCTGCGCGACCACTGGAACGGTACGACCGTGCTCGTGGCGGGCATCCGCATCGCGACCCAGCCCCCCCCGATGCGCAGCGGCAAGCGCGTGGTCTTCATCAGCCTCGACGACGGGAGCGGCTGCTCCGCCTCCACCTTCTTCGAGGAGGCACAGGCTCGCGCCGGCTCCCTGCTGTTCGGCACGCAGCTGATGGTGATCCAGGGGCGCACGCGTCGCACCGGCGAGCGCGGCATCTCGCTCGAGGCCGAGAACGCGTGGGACCTCAAGGCGATGTGGCGCGACTGGAACGCGACCCGCGCCTCCTCGTCCCTGGCCGTCGGCGGTTCCTGATCCCTGTCGCCACCCCGCCCGCCGGGGCCACCGATCGCCTGCACACGTCGCAGCAGCCAGGAATTGCCGACGCCCCGTGCGTAGGGTGGCGCCATGAGCGATCAGCAGGCCAAGGGAAGCTACGTCGAGCCGGGCCAGGAGTACACCCGCGACACCAACTACATCGAGGACCGCATCACGCGCGACGCCGTCGACGGCTGGCCGGTCGAGTCCGGTCGCTACCGCCTCGTCGCCGCCCGGGCGTGCCCGTGGGCGAACCGCAGCGTCATCTCGCGACGCCTGCTGGGGCTCGAGGACGCGATCTCGCTCGGCCTGCCCGGACCCACGCACGACGCCCGCAGCTGGACCTTCGACCTCGACCCCGACGGTCGCGACCCCGTGCTCGGCATCGAGCGCCTGCAAGAGGCGTTCTTCGCCCGTACCCCCGACTACCCGCGCGGCATCACCGTGCCGGCGATCGTCGACGTGCCGAGCGGCAAGGTCGTCACGAACGACTTCCCGCAGATCACGCTCGACTTCGCGACCGAGTGGACCGCCTTCCACCGCGAGGGCGCCCCCGACCTCTACCCCGAGGCCCTGCGCGGCGAGATCGACGAGGTGAACGCCGTGGTCTTCCGCGACGTCAACAACGGCGTCTACCGTGCCGGTTTCGCCGGGTCGCAGAAGAGCTACGAGCGGGCCTACCGCACCCTGTTCGAGCGACTCGACTGGTTGTCCGAGCGGCTCACCGGTCAGCGCTACCTGGTCGGTGACACCATCACCGAGGCCGACATCCGCCTGTTCACGACGCTCGCCCGGTTCGACGCGGTCTACCACGGCCACTTCAAGTGCAACCGGAACAAGCTGACCGAGATGCCGGTGCTCTGGGCCTACGCCCGCGATCTGTTCCAGACCCCCGGGTTCGGCGACACGATCGACTTCGACCAGATCAAGGCGCACTACTACGTCGTGCACTCCGACATCAACCCGACGGGCATCGTCCCGGTCGGGCCGGACGCCTCGGGGTGGCTCACCGAGCACGGGCGCGAGCAGCTCGGCGGCCGTCCGTTCGGCGACGGGACTCCCCCCGCACCGCCTCGCGCGGGCGAAGAGGTGCCCCCGCTCGTCGCGGCCTGAGGCGCCGCCGCATGATCGACCCCTCCGACCGGTTGCGCGTCACACGCGACGAGGCGCTGGCGCTGGCCGCGCGTCTGCTCGGGGACATGAAGGCGGTGGCCGCGGCCCGCGAGGGAGCCAACGTCGACGACGAGCACGACCCCGAGGGATCGACGATCGCCTACGAGCGGTCGCAGCTCGACGCCGTCCGGCGGTCGGCCCTCGAGCGTGCCGCCGATGCCGAGGCCGCTCTGGCCCGGCTCGCCGACGGCACCTTCGGCCGCTGCGAGCGCTGCTCGGCCCGCATCGGCGAGGCCCGGCTCGAGGCGCGACCCACCGCCCGGCTCTGCATCGACTGCGCGAGCTGACCCGCGCCTCCTGCCGGCACCGGCGCCTCCTGCCGTCGCCGGGACGTCAGCCCCAGATCCTCGAGATCTGCGCGTCGAGGAAGGTCTCGAACCAGGCGTCACGATCGGTGACCACGTTGGTGAGGTGACCGAAGAGCTCGAAGCTGAGGTGCCCGTAGAGGGAGGTCCAGGCGGTGATGCCCGCGGCCAGCACACCGGGGGCGACCGAGGCCCCCAGACCCTGGGCGAGCTGCGCGAACTCGTCGGCCAGGCCGGCCCTCACCGGCATCGCCCGCAGCGAGGCTCCGCTCGTCGCCGCGTCGTCGACCGCCCCGAGCAAGAGCAGACCCACCGCGATCGCCGGTTCGACGGTGTCGACCGGGGCCGCGTACCCGGGGACGGGCGACCCGTAGAGCAGGGCGTAGCGGTGCGGGTCGGCGATCGCCCAGCGGCGGGTCGCGCGGGCCGTGGCACGGAACCGCTCCTGGTGGTCGGCGCGGTCGACCGCTTGCTCGGCCCGTCGGGCGGCGTCGGCGAGGTCGACGTAGGCGTCGGTGATCAGGCGGGTCAGCAGGGCGTCGCGGCTCGGGAAGTACCGGTAGATCGCCGACGAGGCCATGCCCAGGTCGCGCGCGACGGCCCGCACCGAGAGGGCGGCCGCGCCCACCTCGGCCAGCTGCCGGGGGGCCGAGGCGAGGGCGCGGTCGACGATCTCGGTCCGTGCCCGCTCGCGGACGCCTCCGGTGGTCCGGCCGCCGTCGTCGTCCCCTGCGTTCGTGGTCATGCCCCGATCCTGTCCTCCGAGAGCACGGGACACAAACGAGAGCACCGCTCTTGCATGTCACGCCGCACGGCCCTAGGGTCATATTCGAGAGCACCGCTCTCGCTCATCGCCCCAGGAGGACCCCATGCCCACCCATCTCGTCGTCGGAGCGGGAGCCATCGGCGCCCCCCTCGTCCGCCGCCTCGCCGAGCGCGGCGACACCGTGCGCGTCGCCACCCGCCGCGGCACCGCGATCGCCGGGGCCGCCGCGTTCACCCTCGCCGCCAAGCACTCCACCGCCCTCACCCCGGCCGCCGCCGGCCCCGACACGATCATCGTCTGCTCGAACCCGCCCTACCCCGCCTGGGGAACGGAGTGGCCGGCCCTCACGACGGCCCTCATCGCCACGGCCGCCCCCACGGGGGCGGGCATCGTGCTGATGGGCACCCTCTACGGCCACGGGCCGGTGTCCGAGCCGATGACCGAGCACACACCCCTTTCCTCCGCCGAGAAGAAAGGCAGGGTGCGCGCCGACAGCTGGAAGCGCTTCCTCGCCGCGGCCGACCGGGGCGTCCGGGCCGTCGAGGGGCGCGCCAGCGACTACTTCGGGCCGGGGGCCGGGCGCAACGCCCACCTCGGCAGCGACTTCTTCGGGCCGCTCGTCGCGGGCCGCACCGCCCACGCGGTCGGCGACGTGACCCAGCCGCACGCCTGGGCGTACCTGCCCGACGTCGTCTCGACCCTCGTGGCGGCGATCGACCACGACGAGTGGGGTCGCGCCTGGCTCACACCGCACGCCACCCACGCCTCCCGGGCCGAGATCGCCGAGGAGGCGCGGCGCCGGTTCGGCCTGACCGGTCGCGTCCGACCGTGGAACCCGCTGCTGTGGGCCGGCCTGAGCCGCACGGTGCCGTTCCTCCGCGAGGTGAGGGCGATGCAGTACCAGTTCGACTCCCCCTTCGTCGTGGACTCGACCGAGAGCGAACGCCTGCTCGGCATCGGACCGACCCCGTGGCCCGAGGCGCTGGACGCGACGATCGCGGCCACCCGCGATGCCGCGCGTCGACCGTGAAGTGACGGCAGACCTCCACGCGGCGACCTTCCCCGCGGCCCCGCGCCGTCGTACGCTGACAGCACCCCGGCGACGACGCCGCACGACGGCCGCCTCGCCCCGATCGACGACGATTGGTGCTCGATGCCCCTGACCGCGAGCCGTCCGCCCCGCGACGTCGGGCCGCAGCGCCGGGTGGTGCGCGAGTCGTGGGACCGTGCCTCGCGGCACCGGCTCGATCCCGACGGCCTGCCCCGGCTCGAGCTGCCCGAGGACGACCTCGAGGATCGGCGCCGCGACCACCCGTTGGCGCCGGCCCTCCCCGTGGTGCGCCGTCTGCTGGTGGACGACGTCTCGGGCTCGGGACTGCTCGTCGCGATCGGCGACGAGCACGGGCGCCTGCTCTGGGTCGAGGGCGATCACACGGCCCGCCGCCGCGCCGAGGACATGCTGTTCGTCGCCGGCGCCGGCTGGTCGGAGGCGCGGGTCGGCACCTCGGCCCCGGGCACGGCCCTCGTGCTCGACCGGGGCGTGCAGATCCGCGGCGACGAACACTGGAACCACCGTGTGCGGGCCTGGAGCTGCACGGCCGTGCCGGTCCACGACCCGGTCGACGGGCACCTGATCGGCGTGATCGACATCACGGGCGACGAGCGGGCGGCCGGCTCGCTGACCTTGCCCCTGGTCACGGCGACGGTCGCGGCCGTGGAGGCGCATCTCGCGCTCCTGGGGTTCGCCGCGGTCGGTCACGCCCCGGCCCGCACCTCGCGGCACCCGGTCCGCCCCGGGCCCGACTCCCCCGCGGGCCTGACGACCCTCGGTCGCGACGAGGCGGTCCCCACGGTCGGGGACGGTCGGATCGCGCTGGGTGCCCGGCACTCCGAGATCATGGCCCTGCTCGCCCACCGCCCCGCCGGCTACACGGCGCACGAGTTGGCCGACGCGGTCTACGGCGACGTCGACGCGGTGTCCACCCTGCGGCCCGAGATGGTCCGCCTCCGCCACGTCGTCGAGGCCCTCGACCCGACGCTGGTCCCGCTGTCGCGCCCGTACCGACTGCCCCGCCCGGTGACGCTCGACCTCGACACGCTCGTCGGGCTCGTCGACCGCGGCGCCCACCGCGCGGCCGTGCGGGCCGGCAC
>NZ_LHOZ01000070.1:0-76855 GCF_001297205.1 Frigoribacterium sp. RIT-PI-h
GGGCCTGGGGGCGTGCTCGGAGTGCGGTGCCGCCGACCCGAGGGGGCGGGGGGCGTCTGGCAGGCCGCCGCCGCCCCGCACGCATGACCCCGCCGCGCCGCCCCACGCCGTCCCGCCCCGCGACCCCGGGCGGCACCGACGCCCCGCGGCTCGACCCCGTCGATCCGCAGGGGCTCGTCGTCCTCGGCACCGACCTGCTGGGTCCGCGCGACACCCGAGAGCTCGAGCGCTACGTCGACGCCGACCTGACCGATCGCGACCTCGAGGGGGCCGAGTTCACCGAGTGCGTCTTCGAGGCGCCCCGGCTCGGATCGGCCCGACTGCGCGGTGCGCGCCTGGTCGAGTCGGTGCTGTCCGACTCGTTCGCCCCCGAGCTGGCCGCAGCGCGCAGCACCTGGCGTGACGTCCGCGTCCAGCGGCCCCGGTGGGGGTCGGCCGAGCTGTTCGACGCCGAGCTGCGGTCGGTGCACGTGGTCGGCGGCAAGATCGACTTCCTCAACCTGCGCGGGGCGCGACTCACCGACGTCGTGATCGAGGGGTGCACGATCGGCGAACTCGACCTCGGGGGCGTCCAGGCCCTGCGGGTCGCGCTGGTCGACTGCCGCATCGGCACGCTCGACGTGACCCGCGCCTCCTTGTCGCACACCGACCTGCGCACCAGCGACTTCTCGCGCATCGACGGCTTCGAAGGGCTTCGCGGCGCGACCATCGACGAGCTGCAGCTGGCGACCTTCGCCCCGACGATGGCGGCTCACCTCGGGCTCGTGGTCGGCTGAGCCCGGGCCGCCCGTGTTGCGCCCGGCTACGCCCTGGCCGAACACGTCGGGGTTGCACGAGGCGGCGGTGCTATCGTCGCCGACAGAGCAACGCGCTCCGGGGTCAGTGAAAATCTGAGCCGGCGGTCACAGTCCGCGACCCGTGTCGTCACCGAGAGGTGCCGACCCGGTTGAACCGGTGGAACTCCGGTACCGACGGTCATAGTCCGGATGAGAGGTAGCGCGGGCCCGGTCGTCCGTCCGCGGACCCCGGGCCGATGCCGACCCTCGCGTCGCGCACCCCCGGAGAGCCCTCGGCACACAGCCAGGCAGACCGGAGGACGACATGACGACGCAGGCGACCACGCCCCGCGGGCCCGACGCACGAACGCGCCGACCCATCGACGCGACGAGCACGGCGGTGCGCTGATGTTCACCGGTCTCGTCGAAGAACTCGGACGCGTCGAACGCGTCGACGACCGGGGCGACAGCGTCCGACTGACGGTCCACGGCCCGGCCGTGCTGACCGACGCCGCGCACGGCGACTCCATCTCGGTCAGCGGCGTCTGCCTGACGGTGGTCGCGCAGCAGGGCGACACGTTCACGGCCGACGTCAGGGCAGACGCTGGCCATGAGCACGGTCGGGGCGTTCGGCCCCGGCACGCCCGTGAACCTCGAACGCGCCGCCCGCGTCGGCGACCGCCTCGGCGGTCACATCGTGCAGGGCCACGTCGACGGCACGGCCACGGTCGTCGAGATCGAGCAGGGCGACGCCTGGCGTCGGGTCCGCTTCGACCTCGCCGACGACCTCGCGCCCCTGCTCGTCGACAAGGGCTCGGTGACGCTCGACGGCGTGAGCCTCACGGTGAGCGCGATCAGCGATCCCGGCGAGGTTCCGGGGTGGTTCGAGGTCCGCCTCATCCCCGAGACGCTCGCCGTGACGCCGCTCGGCGGCAAGGCCGTCGGCGACCGGGTCAACGTCGAGACCGACGTGCTCGCCCGTCACGTGCGCCGCATGCTGCGGCTGGACGCGCTCGACGCCGACGGCCCCCGTGGTGCGACCGGCCGGGCCGACGCGCTGGACGCGCCCGACGCGGCCGTGGCGGGGCGCCCCGGACCGTGTCGACCCCCGCCGAGGAGGCGCGGGTCGACTCGCGCCTCGCGCCGATCGAGCTCGCTCTCGAACACCTGCGTCGGGGCCGACCCGTCGTGGTGGTCGACGACGAGTCCCGCGAGAACGAGGGCGACGTCGTCCTGTCGGCCGAGTTGGCCTCGCCCGAGTGGATCGCCTGGACGGTGCGGGTGTCGTCGGGTTTCGTCTGCGCGCCGATGACGAACGAGATCGCCGACCGACTCGACCTGCCGCCGATGGTCGCCCACAACGAGGACGCCCGCGGCACGGCCTACACGGTGAGCGTCGACGCGGCGGCCGGTGTGACGACGGGCATCAGCGCCTCCGACCGGGCGACGACCCTGCGCACGCTCGCGTCGCCCACCAGCGTGCGCGACGACCTGCACCGCCCCGGGCACGTCCTGCCGCTGCGGGCCCGCGACGGCGGAGTGCGTGAGCGCGACGGCCACACCGAGGCCTCCGTCGACCTGATGAAGGCCGCGGGGCTGCGACCCGTCGCCGTGATCAGCGAGATCGTGGGCGACGACGGCGAGATGATGCGCCTGCACGAACTGCTCGACTTCGGTGGCCGCGAGGGAGTGCCGGTCGTGACGATCGCCGACCTCGTCACCTGGTTGGGTGACCGCGACCTCGACGATCCCGCCCCCGTGCCCGGTTCCCCGATCATCGACACCACGACCACGACCACGACCACGACCACGACCACGAACACGCACACGAACACGACCCCCGAAGGAGACCCCGCATGAGCGGAGCAGGAGCCCCCACCGAACTCGACGTCGACGGCACGGGAGTCCGCGTGACGATCGTCGCCGGCACCTGGCACGAGACGATCACCGACGGACTGCTGGCCGGAGCGTTGGCCACCGTCGAACGCCTCGGCGCCACGGCCACGGTCGTGCGCGTGCCCGGCAGTTTCGAACTGCCCGTCGTCGCGAAGGCCGCGCTCGAGGCCGGGGCCGACGCGGTCGTCGCCCTCGGAGTGATCATCCGTGGCGGCACGCCGCACTTCGAGTACGTGTCCGACGCCGCGACCTCGGGCCTGCTGCGGGTGACCCTCGACACGGGCAAGCCCGTCGGGTTCGGCGTGCTCACGCTCGACGACGAGCAGCAGGGCCTCGACCGCGCCGGCCTTCCCGGCTCGAGGGAGGACAAGGGCGCCGAGGCGGCACACGCCGCCGTCGCGACGGCCGTCCAGCTGCGCGACATCGCCCGAGCCGGCTCGGGCCGCGTCATCGGCTTCTAGGACCTGCGCTGCGCCGGTCCCTCGACCCGCGCCTCCCCGGCTCTGCGACCCGCGCCTCCTCGTCCCGCGCCTCCCCGGGTCCGCGACCCGCGCCTCCTCGCCCCGCGCCTCCCCGGGTCCGCGACCCGTGCCTCCTCGTCCCGCGCCTCCCCGGCTCCGCGACCCGCGCCTCCTGCCGGGCGGTTCGCGACCTCTCCGGCAACCCGACCGTGCCGAACCCGACCGCGTTGAAAGCTCTTGGCCGAACCCGACCATGGGACGACGACACGCCGCTCATCTCGAGAGTTGAGCGGCGTGTCGGATCTCCGGTGTCGCGAATTGCACAGGCAACTGACCCGGGCGGGTGGGGGCCCCGGGCGGGCGCGGGGAGGCTCCGACCGGCTAGGCGAAGACCTCGGCCAGGAAGGCCTCGAGCTGCTGCCACGAGCGGCGGTCCGCGCGGGCGTCGTACTGCGCACCGTGGTCGGGTGCGTCGGTGCCGGGCACGGCGAAGGCGTGCATGACGCCGCTGTAGCTCAGCACCTGCCAGTCGGGTGCCTCGGCGGCGCGCATCTCGTCCTCGAACGCGACGACCGCCTCGTCGGGGACGACCGGATCGGCCGCGCCCGTCATGACGAGCAGCGGGGCGGTCACGGCGCCCTTCTCGGCGGGCATGCCCGTGCCGAGCCCACCGTGGAACGACACGACGCCGGCGACGTCGGCGCCCGCGCGAGCCAGCTCGAGGGCCCCCGAGCCGCCGAAGCAGTAGCCCATCACGGCGATCCGCGACGGGTCGACGCCGGGTTCGGCCCGCAGTCGCTCGAGGTTCGCGAGCAGCCGCGACCGGAAGAGCGCGACGTCGCCGTAGTACTTGCCCGCCTCGGCCGCGGCGTCCTGCGGCGAGGGTCGGACGCCCTGCCCGTAGACGTCGCCGGCGAGGGCGACGTAGCCGAGTCGTGCGAGCATCTGCGCGCGCACCTCGACGTGGTCGATGACGCCCATCCAGTCGTGCAGCACGAGGACGCCGGGCACGAGCTCGGACGAGGAGGCGCGGGCCGGCTTCGCGAGGAACCCCTCGAGATCGACGTCGGTCGCCGCGTAGACCTCGTCCGACGTCGCGACGCCGCCCGGGTCGGGCACGCTGTCGAGGACGCGCTGCAGGTCGGGGGAGAGGGCGGGAGCGGGTTCGGTCGTGGTCACACGGGGACGCTACTCCCGACCGGTCGGACGGCGCCGACCGGTCTCGGCCGCGGTCTCGCCCAAAACTCGGGCCTGGTCTCAGCCCGGGTCGACGATCCGTGCCACGGCCTGTCGCACGACGTCGCACCGCCTCTGTTGGGGGCCGGTGTGCATGTTGGTGGCCTCGGGCGTGACGAACCAGGCCAGCACGACGCCGAAGACCATGGTCAGCAACTCGTCGGCGTCCCAGCCGGACGAGATGTCGCCGGCGTCTTGCGCCGCGCGCACCGAGTCGCGGCGCGCCTCGAGCTGGCCGTGGTCGAGCACGCCGGGGCTCGGCAGTGCGACGCCCTCGATCTGACCCCAGAGCAGCAGTCGGGCGTCGTCGGGGTTCGAGGCCAGGTGGTCGTAGAGGGCGCTCGCCCACCCCGGCAGGTCGTGGGCGTCGAAGGGGACGACCGCGACCCAGCGACCGATGCTCTCGCCGAGCGCGGCGTCGAAGAGGTCACGCTTGGTCGAGAAGTGGGCGTAGAGGCGCTCTTTGCTCGCCTCGGCGTCGCGCGCGATCGTGTCGACGCGGGCCCCGGCGAGGCCGCGGGCCGCGAACTCGGTCCTCGCTGCCTCGAGCAGCCGTTCCCGCGGAGGGGTGGGTCGTCGTGCCATGCCCAGAGCATAGGGGCTGGACCCCACCGGACCACCCGGTTCGGACCGAGGTCTTCGCTGACCGGACCGAACGGTTCGCTCGTTGTCCCGACGGGCGCCGTCGGGCGCCGTCGGGCGCTGTCGGTTCGTCGGACGGTCAGAGGGTGCGGGCATCCGCCAGGTCGACGCCGGCCGCGGTCGCGACGCCGGCGTTGGTGATGCGCCCGGCGACCGCGTTGACGCCCCGCGCCAGCGACGCGTCGACGGCGATCGCGTCCCGCCACCCCCGGTCGGCCAGGGCCAGCGCGTAGGGCATGGTCGCGTTGGTCAGGGCCCGGGTCGAGGTCTGGGGGACGGCCCCGGGCATGTTGGCGACGCAGTAGTAGACGCTGTCGTGCACGGCGAAGGTCGGGTCGTCGTGCGTGGTCGCGTGCGATCCCTCGAAGCAGCCGCCCTGGTCGATGGCGATGTCGACGAGCACCGACCCGGGACGCATCGACGCGACCATGTCGTCGGTGACGAGCTTGGGGGCCTGGGCGCCGGGGATCAGCACGGAGCCGATCACCAGGTCGGCCGCCGCGACCTGGGCGCCGATCTCGTACGCCGTCGAGGCGCGGGTCTGCACCCGGCCGCCGAACTGCACCTCGAGGGCACGGAGACGCGGCAGCGACACGTCGATCACGGTCACGTCCGCGCCGAGGCCGAGGGCGTTCGCGGCGGCGTGCTCGCCGGCGACGCCGCCGCCGATCACGACCACCTTCGCCTTCGGGGTGCCGGGGACGCCACCGAGCAGCACGCCCGTGCCGCCGATCGGCTTCATGAGGTGGTAGGCCCCGACCATCGTGGACAGGCGGCCGGCGACCTCGCTCATCGGCGAGAGCAGCGGCAGGCTGCGGTCGTCCCGCTGGACCGTCTCGTACGCGATCGCGGTCGTGCCGGAGGCGAGGACGGCCTCGGTGCACTCGGGCGACGCCGCGAGGTGCAGGTAGGTGAAGAGGGTCTGGTCGGCCCGCATCAGCGGGTACTCGGCCGCGATCGGCTCCTTGACCTTCATGAGCAGGTCGGACTCACCCCAGACGGTGGCCGCGTCGTCCACGACCGTCGCGCCCGCGGCGACGAACTCGTCGTCGGAGAACCCCGAACCCCGCCCGGCACCCGCCTGCACGATCACGTCGTGTCCGCGGCGCGAGAACTCGTGGACGCCGGCCGGGGTCGCGGCGACGCGGTTCTCGTTGTTCTTGATCTCGGTGGGGATGCCGACGCGCATGGTTCGTCCTCTCGGGAGTGGCCTCGACGACGGGCGGCCGGTGCACGCCTCTGTTCGCCGAACTGAGGTCAGTGTGCTGTTTCGTGCCGATGCGTGCCAAGCTCTCCGCACGAGATTCTGTGCGGGGCCCTTGTCGCCGCACGATCGACGACGAGGGGGCGACTGGACATGGCTGCGACGAACGACGTTCGGCTCGACGAGATCGACCGGCAGCTCGTGCGCCTGTTGGTCGCGAACAGCCGCACCCCGAACGCCACCCTGGCCGCGCAGGTGGGGATCGCTCCGTCGACGTGTCTCGCGCGCCTCCGGTCGCTCGTCGAGCGCGGCGTCGTCGCCGGCTTCGGGGCCGACGTCGACCTCTCGGCCCTCGGACTCGACCTGCAGGCGCTGATCAGCGTGACGATCCTCGCCTCGGCCCGGCAGCGCATCGCCGCCTTCTCGGCCGAGATCCGGGCCCTGCCGCAGGTGGTGCAGCTGTTCTTCCTGGGCGGGTCCGAGGACTTCATCATCCACCTGGCGGTCCGCGACACGAACGACGTGCGCGAGTTCGTGCTCGACCACCTCTCGGCGCACCCGGCCGTCGCCTCGACCCGCACCAGCCTGGTCTTCGAGCACCACCACCCCGGCCCGACCGTCTGACCGTCTGACCCGCTGACCGGCTGGTCGGCTGGTCGACGACGCGCCGGCGGGCGGGGCCGACCTCAGCGCGAGGCGACGAGCGTCATCGGCAGGTGGGGGATGCCGTCCTCGAGGAACTCGTCACCGTCGACCACGAAGCCGAACCGTGCGTACCAGCCCGAGAGGTGGGCCTGGGCGTCGAGTCGGATCAGTCGGCCCTCGCACGCGGTGACGGCCGCTCGCATCAGGTCGGCTGCGAGCCCACGACCGCGAGCCGCCGCCGCCGTCGCCACCCGGCCGATGCGACGGTCGTCGCCGTCGTGCAGCACGCGGAGCGTCGCCAGGACGCGGGCATCGTCGTCGGTGAACCAGAGGAGGCGCGCGGTCGGTTCGAGGTCGCGCCCGTCGAGCTCGGGGTAGGGGCACTCCTGTTCGACGACGAAGACGTCGACCCGGAGGCGGAGGATCTCGTAGAGGACGACGGGGTCGACCTCTGCGACGGACGACGAGTGCAGGGTGGGGTTCACGGAGCCACGCTATCGGCCTCGCGGGCGTGCCCGGATGCCGCCGCCGGGCCGGTCACCACGCCTCACCCAGCGGCATGGTCGTGAAGGCGCCGCCGACGGGTGCGTCGGGTGGCTGCACCTGACCCGCGAAGCGGTCGGCGAACGCCTCGGCGTCGTCCTCGGGGTGGTAGCCGATGGCCTCGCCCGCGGCGAGCGACACGACGCGACGGGTGTTCCGGCTGACGCCCCAGACGACGTGGTGCCCGGCCGGGGCCGTCGTGAGGGTGGCCAGGATCAACCGGGTCGCGTCGGCCGGCGACAGCCACGTGCCGAGGCTGCGGGCGTCGGGCGGCTCGACTTCGGCCGTCATGATGCGCGCCGACACGACGGTCGGGCCGAAACGGTCGGCGTACAGGCTGCCGACGGCCTCGAGCAGCACCTTGCTGACGCCGTAGAACGAGTCGGGGCGAGGGGCGGGGACGTCGTGGTCGGCGGCACTCGAGCCGGGTTCGAAACCGACGGCGTGCACCGAACTGGCCGCGAGCAGGCGGGCGACACCGGCGCGACGGGCGGCCTCGTGCACGACGTACGCGCTCTCGACGTTGAGGTCGCGGATCTCGTGCCACGTGCGCTCGCTGGCGTGGGACGCGAGGTGGACGACCAGGTCGGCTCCGCCGAGCGAGACGGTGAGGGACTCGAGATCGGTCACGCCGACGTGTTCGAACGTCTCGCGTGCCCGGAGGTCGTCGGGCGGCGCGACCACGTCGAGCAACCGTAGGTCGTGGCCGGCCTCGAGCAGCAGGGGGCGGACCCAGGTGGCGATGCGCCCCGAGCCCCCCGTGATCGCGATGGTCGCCATGCGTGCCGCCTCTCGTCGTGGGGCCGTCGGCCCGTCTCGTCATCCGCTCCGATCCTGCCCGAGACCACCGACACCGTCCCTCGGGGCACGTCAGGCGTCCACCGAACGGCCCTCGCGAGGCGTCCCCGCGTCCCCCGGATGCCCCACCCGAGCCTGGCAGGGTTCTGGCGAAGGCCTGGCAGGGCGCTCCACGGCCCGGGTCGGTGACGCGTCACCTCATACCGTGACGGAGGGCCCGACGACGTGCCACGACCCCGTCCCCGACCGAAAGGCACCTCCATGTCGTCAGTTCCCTCGTCCCTCGGACTCTTCCTGGTCCGCGTCGTCCTCGGGGTCGTCTTCGTCGCGCACGGGTGGCAGAAGCTCGCCGTCGACGGCCTCGCCGCGACACAGGGTGCCTTCGGCGGCATGGGCATCCCGCTCGCCGAGGTGGCCGCCCCGGTCGCGGCCGTCACCGAACTGGCCGCCGGTGTCGCGCTCGTCGTCGGCTTCGCCACCCGCGTCGCCGCCGCCCTCCTGGCGGTCACGGCGGTCGTCGCCTTGGTCGCCGTCCACCTGCCGAACGGCTTCTACTCGACGACCGGCGGCTTCGAGTACGTCCTCGTCCTCGCGGTCGCCTCGATCGCGATCGTGCTCACCGGGCCGGGCCGCCTCGCCCTCGACGCCCTGGTCGTCCGAGGACGGCGTGCCCGTCGCGAGGCCCCGGCCTCGCAGCCCGTCACCGTCTGACCGACGAATCCCGGCGCGGCCGGTCGGCGGGGCCGGGACGGGTGAACGTGACGTGCCCTCGAGGGTGATTTGCGCCTCCTCGTCCCGTCCCCGCCCCCGATCCGTGGTCGGGTGGATGCCGATGACCCTCGCCACCGACCGCCTCCGCCCTTCGGGCGACCGACCCCGCACCGGGTCGCCCGTGCTCGTCTTCGGGGACGTCCTCGACGACATCATCGTCAGCCCCCGGACGGGCGGCGACCCCGGAACCGAGACGGTGGCCACCATCCGGCACCGGGCCGGGGGATCGGCGGCGAACACGGCGGCGTGGCTCGGGTCCCTGGGGGTCGACGTCTCGTTCGTCGGGCGGGTGGGCACGGCCGACCTGCAACGCCATTCGCAGCTGCTCGCCACCGCCGGGGTCGTGGCCCGCCTGGCCTACGACGCGCACGACCCGACGGGGACGGTCGTCATCACGGTCGACGGCTCGTCGCGCACCATGTTCACCGATCGGGGCGCAGGTGCCTCGCTGGGTCCGGACGACGTCCCGGACGACCTCGTCGCCGGGGCCGGTCTCGTGCACTTCACGGGCTACACGGTCGCCCAGTCCCGCAGCCCCGTCGCCCTCCGACGCCTGGTGGGCCGGGCTCGGGAGGCCGGAGCGCTCGTCTCGGTCGCCCCGGGCAGCGCCTCGATCGTCCGCCGGTTCGGGGTGTCCGCCTTCCTCGCGGCCGTCCACGGGGCCGATCTCTTCTTCCCGTCGGACGAGACGGCTCGCGAGCTGACCGGGCTGGACGAGCCGATCGCCGCGGCGGCGGCCCTCGCCGAACACGTCGGCGTGGTCGCTCTCGTCGCCGACGACGGGGGAGCCGTCGTGGTCTCGCGGGGGCAGCCGCCGGTCGTGGTCGACGGGGTCGTCTCGCGCTGGGTCGACTCGGTGGGTCTGGTCGACGCGTTCTCGGCCGGGTTCATCGCCACGTGGGCGACGTCGCGCAGCCTGGGGGTCGCGGGACGCAGCGGGGCCCGCGCCGCCGCCCGGGCCGCCGGGGTGGCCGGAGGGCGGCCGCCCGCCTGACGACGTCGGACCGGTCGAGCGCTGGACGAGCCCTGGGTCAGCGCGGACTCTCGGCGCTCACCAGCACGGTCTGGACCCGGGGCGGGCGCTCGGGGGTGAGCCGGATCTCGAACCGGACGACACCGCGGGCACCGCGTCGACGCCAGACCAGGTGCGACGGTGCCGACGACTCGTCGGCCGGGAGCGGATCACCGTCGCCGGAGTCGTCCCAGCCCCCCACCGACTCGACGAGAGCTGCCCAGGAGGCGCGGCGTCGGTCGAGCGGGAGGTCCAGTTCGACGTTCTCGCTGAACAACCCGTCGGGCACCGTCCCGCCGCGGACCACGGCCTCGACCGCGTCCCGCGCGCTCGACGTCTCGGGCCACGGGCGGACGACGACCCGGGCGTCGGCGCGGTCGGCCATCATGCCGTCGAGTGCGAGCCCGATCGGCTCGGAGACCTTCGAGTAGGTCGCGTTCTCGAACCCGATGGCGCCGAGGCCGGTCGCGGTCTGCCAACGCATGTGGGCCGAGAACCCGGGGTAGCCCCCGCTGTGCGACACCACGGGGCCGTGGTCGGGGTAGTGCTCGACGAACAGGCCGAACCCGTAGCCGCCGGGGTGACCGGCCCGGGCGGGGACGAACCGCTGCACCTGCTGCATCTCGCGTCGGGAGGCGCGCGAGAGGATGCCGTCGAGGTCGCCCCGGCCCTCGGGGTCGAACGCCGAGCCGAGCCAGCGCGCCCAGCGCGTGAGGTCGGTCACGGTGCTGAACAACCCGCCGATCGGCGAGAACGCGCCCGGGCCCGAGAACGGCAGGGCGTCACCCCCGTCGGAGGCGCGGCGGTGGCCGATCGCGACGCCTCCGGTGGCCGACACGGTCACCTCGAACCCGGTGCTCGCCAGACCGAGCGGCTCGAGGACGGTCGACTCGACGACCTCGCGGTAGGGCCTGCCGGCGACGGCCGCGATCGCCCGGCCCACGAGGGCGAAGCCGAGGTTGGAGTAGGCGAAGGTCGTGCCCGGCACGCTGTCGAAGCTCAGCCCGGCCCGCAGCAGGGCGTCGAGTTCGTCGTCGGGGAGGGATTCTTGCCGGTCGCCCCACGGATCGTCGGTGGGGAAGCCGGCCGACATGGTCAGGAGCATGCGCAAGGTCGGCACGGGGGAGTCGGCCGTCGGGAGGGCCACCTCGCCGAACGCCGGCACGAAGTCGGTGATCGGTGCGTCGAGCGACACGAGCCCGGCGTCGCGCTGGGCGAGCAGGGCCGTCGCGGTGAAGCTCTTCGTGCACGAGGCGATGCGGTACGCCGTGTCGACGCCGGGTGCGGTGCCGGGGGCGATCTCGCCGTACGAGCGGTCGTGCACGAGGCCCGTGCGGTCGAAGGTCGCCCAGACGGCGCTCGGACCGCGACGCTCGGGCGGACGCGCGGCGAACACGGCGTCGATCCCCGCGGGTGGGCTGGTGCGGGCGGGGTGTGATGACGTCGTCACGGAGGTGGTCCTCTCGGGGGGCGGGGTCATTCGGTGCGGGTGGTGCGGCGCATCGCCTCGTAGGCGTCGAGCGCGGCCCGGCGCGAGGCCTTGAGGTCGACCATGGGCTCGGGGTACGAGTCGTCGTCGACCTCGGGAACCCAGCGGCGCACGTAGTCGCGCTGCTTGTCGAACTTGTCGGCCTGCAGCACGGGGTTGAACACCCGGAAGTACGGGGCCGCGTCGGCGCCCGAGCCGGCCGTCCACTGCCAGTTGGCGGGGTTGTTCGCCTCGTCCGCGTCGACCAGGGTGTCCCAGAACCATTGCTCGCCGACCCGCCAGTCGGCCAGCAGGTTCTTGACGAGGAAGCTGGCCGTGACCATGCGCACCCGGTTGTGCATGTACCCGGTGGTCCACAGCTCGCGCATGCCGGCGTCCACCAGCGGGATGCCGGTCGTGCCCTGCTGCCACGCCTCGAGTTCGCCAGGCTCCAGTTCGTGCCACGGGAACTCGTCGAACTCGGGTCGGTAGTTCTTCGTGGCGAGGTGCGGGTTCGCGAAGAGGACCGTGTGGTTGAACTCGCGCCAGACGAGTTCGCGGAGGAAGCCCGAGGCCTGCTCGCGGGCATCGGGCGAGAGGTCGCCCCGCATGCGGTGCCAGACCTGGAACGGGCTGACCTCGCCGAACCGGAGGTGGGGCGAGAGGTGGCTCGTCGCCTCTTGAGCCGGTTCGTCGCGCAGGCCGTAGTCGGCCAGGTGTCCCGTGGCGAAGCGTTCGAGCGTGTCGAGGGCGGAGGCCTCGCCCGGGGTCCAGGAGTCGCGGAGTCCACCGGCCCAGTCGGGTGCCGTGGGCAGGAGGGCCCACGAGTCGAGGTCGTCGCTGTCGGGCGTCGTGCGGGGCCCGTGCAGTTCGTCGGGGGCCGCCTCGGGGTGGCGCGGCTCGGGCCGGTCGAGGCACGCGCGCCAGAACGGCGTGAAGACCTTGAACGGTTGGCCCTGCCCGGTCTGGATCGTCCACGGTTCGAACATGAGGTTCGCCTGGAAGCTGCGCACGTCGAGCCCGCGCTCGCGCAGGGACGACTTGAGCTCGGCATCCGCGTCGCGGGCGGCGAGGCCGTACCGGCGGTTCCAGAAGACGGCGCCGGCGCCGACCTCGTCGACGAGGCGGGGGAGTTCGCGCGCCTGAGGGCCCCGGCGCAGGGTCAGTCGGCCGCCGATGGCCTGGAGCGAGTCGGCGAGGGCGGCCAGGCTGTGGTGCAGCCACCAGCGCGAGGCGCCGCCCAGGGGGCGGATGCCGTCGGTCTCGTCGTCGAGCAGGAAGAGGACGACGACCGGCTCACCCCTCTCGACGGCGGCCACGAGGGCGGGGGTGTCGGCGAGGCGCAGGTCGTCGCGCAACCAGACGATCGAGGGCGACGTCATGCGTCCGCCCCGACCGGCGTGCCGAGGCGCAGCTTGGTGCAGAGCTCGGCCAGGGAGGCCAGCTCGTCGTCGTCGAGCGCACCGCCCACCCGCCGGCGGATCGCCTCGGCGTGGCTGATCGCCGTGCGTCGGTAGAGGTCGTAGCCCTCGTCCGTCATGGTCACGATGATGCCTCGCCCGTCGCCGGGGTCGGAGGTCTTCTCGACGATGCCCTTCGAGGCGAGTCGGTCGACCAGGCGGCTGATGCTCGGCTGTGTGAGCAGGGGGTGACGGGGCCGGCCGCGGAGGCGAGCCCGCCGATCGGGCTGGTTCGACAGGTTGAACAGCACGTCGTACTCGTTGAACGAGATCTCGCTGGTCGGAAAGCACTCGGTCAGTTCACGCATGACGCTGACCTGGGCCCGGAACAGGGCTTCCCAGGCCCCCACGGCCATCGATGTCTCGCTCATGTCGTACCTCACGTTCGTCGAGGACGAGTCTACGAAAGGCCACCGTCCTCGGGCCGACACGGGTGGGGACGCGACGCGGGCACCGTGCCGTCGGGACACGAGATGGGTCGCCCGGGCACACGACAGAGGGCCGGTCGCCCGATGGCGACCGGCCCTCTTCCCTTGCACCAGGAGTGTCCTGCAATCACATTCCGCCTCGGTCGCCACAGCAAACGACGTCGGCGAGACACAATCTATAACGGATCGGTAACGGTGGTCCAGGGGTGAACCCGATGAATTCCTGGGAACTCGGACCGACCCGGCACCGCGGCCGTCGTGTGATGCGAGCCGGGCTCAGAACACGTCCGGCGACGGTGTCGACGCGTGGCGGATCGAGACGTCCGCGTGGCGGTCGAAGCGGTAACCGACACCGCGGACGGTGCGGACGATGTCCTCGAAGGCGCCGAGCTTCGACCGCAGCCGGCGGACGTGGACGTCGATGGTGCGTTCGTTCGGCACCTCGTCGTCGCCGTCGGCCCAGAGGCTCGAGATGAGCTCGGCTCGTTCGATGGTGCGGCCCTCGCGCAGGACGAGGTACTGCAGCAGCTCGAACTCCTTGTACGTCAGGGGGGCCACGTCGCCGTCCAGCAGCAGGCGCTTGCGCGAGATGTCGACGACGACGCCGCCACGGGCGCCGGGCTCGTCGTCCTCGGTGCCCTGCCGGCGCTTCGCCAGGGCGGCCGGGTCCTGCAGGGCCAGCCGGACCACGTCGACGTCGCGGCCGCCCGCCCCCTCGGGAGCGAGCGCCACGGCGGCGTGCGTCTCGGCCGACGGGGCGATCCGACCGACGAGCTCTTTGATCTGCGAGACGACGTCGCCGAGCGAGGTGCCGTCGGCGGCGGCCTTCAGCTCGTCGAGTCCGACGTAGAGGACGAAGCCGCGGGCCTCGGTGCCTTCGGGCACGGCGCGAGGGCGAGGTGCCGCGGGAGCCGCGGGGATCGAGGCGACGGGCGCGGCGGTCGGGGCGGCCGAGCGGGCGGGCGCGATCTCGCGGAGTGGAGTCGGCGCGGCGGAGCGGGCGGGCGAGACGGTGCGGGTGGCGGTGACGGGGCGGTCGAGGATGAGGGACATGACAGGCGGGGTCCTTGCGTGACGGCGGCGGTCCCTCGGCCGACGGGTCGCCGGGATGCGGAGGGACTGCTCGATGTGTGTCGGTGCTCGATCCCGCCGGCGATGGTGCCGAACGTCACGAGCAGTCGGTGCGATGCACCGTTCGGGATGCGCGTCGAGGGTGGCGACGCGGAGCATCCTGGAGTCGGTGGCTCAGTGACCGGGTGGGGCCACGAGCTCAGCTGGCGGTGTCAGCAGCTTCGACTCGGCGAGGTGTGTGACCGGATCAGGCACACATTCGACACGTGACAGCGTGCATCGGCATCATCATGCCGGTGCTCCCGAGGGCCTCACGAGAGGTCGGGGCGAGCACACTGTTAGTCATGGGGTCGATCTTGTTACACCCCGCGTCCCGATGTCAAGCGACGTTCGCGTTCCGACGGCGTGGGCGGCCCGGAAACGCCGAGCCGCGCCTCCTGCGGTCAGGAGGCGCGGCCCGGGTCGTCGAGATGGCGTGCGTCAGGCGAGCCCGTACAGGCGGTCACCCGCATCGCCGAGGCCCGGCACGATGTAGCCCTGCTCGTTGAGCCTCTCGTCGACGGCGCCGAGCACGACGTGGACGTCGCGGCCCTCCATCGCCTTCTCGACGGCGGCGAGGCCCTCGGGTGCGGCCAGGATGCAGACCGCCGTGACGTCGACGGCGCCGCGGTCGAGCAGGTAGTCGATGGCGGCGATCAGCGAGCCACCGGTCGCGAGCATCGGGTCGAGCACGAAGCACTGGCGGTTCGACAGGTCGTCGGGCAGACGCTCGGCGTACGTCGTGGGCTGCAGGGTCTCTTCGTCGCGCACCATGCCGAGGAAGCCCACCTCGGCCGTGGGCACGAGCTTGGTCATGCCCTCGAGCATGCCGAGGCCGGCGCGCAGGATCGGCACGACGAGCGGTCGCGGCTGGCTGATCTCGAGACCCGTGGTCGGGCCGACCGGGGTCTCGATGTCGACGGGGCTCGTGCGGACGTCGCGCGTGGCCTCGTAGGCCAGCAGCGTGACGAGCTCTTCGGTCAGCGCCCGGAAGGTGGGGGAGGGTGTGCTCTTGTCGCGGAGCACGGTCAGCTTGTGGGTGATCAGGGGGTGGTCCGCTACGTGCACTCGCATAGGCTCAACGGTAGCGGAGTCGACCGGTTCCGCGAGCCGTCCCGACCCCGCAGAGGCCCCGTGATCGCCGTCCCGCCCGAGTTCGACGACTGGATGTCGCTCGCCCTCGCCGAGGCCGCCGCCTGTCGCGTCTCGGCCGACGTGCCGGTCGGTGCCGTGGTGGTCGACGCCGACGGTGTGGTGATCGCGACGGGCCGCAACGAACGCGAACTGCGCCAGGACCCGACGGCCCACGCCGAGGTGATCGCGCTGCGGGCCGCCGCCGCGCACACGGGCGACTGGCACCTCACCGGCACGACGCTCGTGGTCACCCTCGAACCGTGCCCCATGTGTGCCGGGGCACTGCTCGCCGCGCGGGTCCCGCGGCTCGTCTACGGCGCCTGGGACGACAAGGCAGGAGGCGCGGGCAGCGTCTACGACATCGTCCGCGACCGCAGGCTGCCGCACCGCGCCGAGGTCTACGCCGGCGTGCGCGAGGCGGAGTGCCGGGCGCAGCTCGACGCGTTCTTCGCCGAGCGACGCTGAACCGAGCGACGCCGGACCGAGCGACGCCGGACCGAGCACCGCGGGACCGGGCCGGCGCGCGTGGCCGACCCGCGCCTCCTCGGGTCAGTCGGCGGCGCGGATGACGATCGCGTCGGTCGGCGGGTCGACCTGGCCCGGCTTCACCCAGACGTCGGGTTCGACGTAGATGACGCGGGCGATCGGCACGGCCTCGCGGATGCGCGACTCGACGGCGTTGATCGCGCTGGCGACGTCGGCCAGCACGGTGCGGCCGGGCATCGCGACCTTGACGCCGACGAGCAGCTCGTCGGGGCCGAGGTAGAGCGTCTTCATGTGGATGATCGACTCGACCTCGGGGCCGCCGGTGACGGCCGCGCGGATCTTCGCGACGTCGTCGGCCGAGGCGCCCTCGCCGACGAGCAGGCTCTTCGTCTCGATGCCGAGGACGATCGCGACGGCGACGAGGAGCACGCCGATCGCGAGGGTGCCGATCGCGTCGAACACGCCGTCACCGGTGATCCAGGTCAGCACGACGCCGACCATGGCGAACGACAGGCCCAGCAGGGCGGCGGCGTCCTCGAGCAGCACGACCGGCAGCTCGGGGGCCTTGGCGCGGCGCACGAACGAGACCCAGCTCTGCTGGCCCTTGCTCGGTCGGGACTCGCGGATCGCCGTGCGCAGCGAGAACCCCTCGAGGGCGAGCGAGATCGCGAGCACGAGCACCGGCAGCCAGGGCACCTCGAGCGGGTGCGGCTCGCGCAGCTTCTCGACGCCCTCGTAGAGCGAGAAGACACCGCCGACGCTGAACAGGATGATCGACACGACGAAGGCGTAGACGTAACGCTCCCGGCCGTAGCCGAACGGGTGCTCGGCGTCGGCCGCCTTCTTGGACTTGCGGCCGCCCAGCAACAGCAACACCTGGTTGCCCGAGTCGGCCAGCGAGTGGACGCCCTCGGCGAGCATCGACGACGATCCCGAGAAGGCCCAGGCGATGAACTTCGTCACCGCGATGCCCAGGTTCGCGCTGAGTGCGGCGATGATCGCCTTGTTGCCGCCGTGACTGCTCATCGGTTCCGATCCCCTCGTGTGGTCCTGGTCGATCCTAGGATGGCCGGATGGTCACCACCCTCCCCACCACAGCGATTCTCGGAGCCGGCTCGATGGGCGGCGCGATCCTGCAGGGCCTGTTGCGCCCCGAGGTGTCGGTCGACGGGGGCGTGCGGGTGACGAACCGCACCGAGGTCAAGGCCCGGGCGCTGCGGCACGGCGCCGTCACCTCGCTCGCGACCGAGACCGACCCGAGCGCCAACTCCTCGGCGGTCGTCGGTGCGCGGCTCGTCCTGATCGGCGTGAAACCGCACATGGTGGTCGACCTCCTGCACGAGATCGGTCCGGCGCTCGACGCGGGCGCCGTCGTGGTGAGCCTCGCCGCCGGCGTCACGACCGCCACGATGGAGGCCGCCCTGCCCGAGTCGGTCTCGGTGCTGCGCTCCATGCCGAACACCCCGTCGCACGTCGGCCTCGGGGTGACCGGGCTCAGCGCCGGCTCGCGCTCGACCGACGCCGACCTCGACCTGGCCCGGTCGCTCTTCGCGGTGGTCGGCGACGTCGTCGTCGTCCCCGAGTCGCAGATCGACGCGCTCAGCACGATCTCGGGTTCGGGACCCGCCTACGTCTTCTACCTGATCGAGCAACTGCAGGAGGCGGCGGTCGCCTTGGGCTTCACCCGCGCGCAGGCCGCCACCATGGTGCAGGGCACGTTCCGCGGTGCGAGCGAGCTGCTCGCGACGAGTGACGTCCTGCCGACCGACACCGCGCCCGCCGAGCTGCGTCGTCGGGTCACCAGCCCGGGCGGCACGACCGAGCGCGCCGTCGCCGAACTCGCCGACGGCGGTCTGCTCGAGCTGTTCGAGCGGGCCACACAGGCCGCCCTCGCCCGCAACCGCGAGATCGCCGAAGGTCGCTAGCCGCGGTCAGCCCTCGAGGGCGGCGAAACGTTCGATCGCGCGGCTGTCACCCGACACGATGATCAGGTCGTGGTTGCTGATGACCGTGTCGGGGGTGGCCTCGACGAACGCGCCCCCGGGGCTCTTAACCCCGACGATGGTGATGCCGTACTTCTTCCGGATGTTCGACGCGGCCAGCGAGGCACCGCGGACGGGCTTCGGCGGGTACATCTTGACGATGGCGAAGGCGTCGTCGAACTCGATGTAGTCGAGCATGCGACCCGAGACGAGGTGCGCGACGCGCTCGCCGGCCTCGCGCTCGGGATAGATCACGTGGTTGGCACCGATGCGGGCGAGGATCTTGCCGTGCGACTGGCTGATCGCCTTCGCCCAGATCTGCGGCACCTTGAGGTCGACCAGGTTGGCCGTGATGAGCACGCTGGCCTCGATGGACGAGCCGACCGCGACCACGGCGATCGAGAAGTCCTGCGCACCGATCTGCTTGAGTGCGTCGATGCTCCGGGCGTCGGCCTGCACCGCGTGCGTCACGCGGTCGGCCCACTTCTGCACGAGCCCGGCGTCGGTGTCGACGGCGAGCACGTCGCGGTCCTGCCGTTCGAGCTGCCCGGCGGTGGCGGCGCCGAAGCGGCCGAGGCCGATGACGAGCACCGGGGCGTCGTGCTTGATCTTGTCAACCAACGATCGGTCGCTCCTCGGCTCGGATGAACAGCTGGCGTCGTTGGCTGGCGGCCAGGGCGACGGAGAGTGTCACTGTACCAACGCGGCCCATCCACATCGTGACCGCCAGGATGTACTTCGCCGAGTCCGGGAGCCGGTCGGTCAGCCCCGTGCTGAGGCCTGACGTCGCGAAGGCCGAGATGGTCTCGAACAACACGTGGTCGAGCGGCTCCTTGGTGATGTGCATGATCAGGATGCTCGACACCGCCACGATCGTCGCGCCCCACAACACGACGCTGACGGCCAGGCGCAGGACGTCGCTGGGGATGCGACGGCCGAAGGCCTCCATCGACCGCTGACCGCGCGCCTCGGCGAACGCGGCGAGGAACAGGACGGCGAGCGTCGTGACCTTGATGCCGCCGGCCGTCGAGGCCGAGCCGCCGCCGATGAACATGAGCATGTCGGTGACGAGCAGGGACGAGCCGTTCAGGTCGGAGATCTGGATCGTCGAGAAGCCGCCCGACCTCGTCATCATGCTGAGGAAGAGCGACTGGAACACCGTCGGTCCGGCCGCGATGCCGCCGAACGTCTTCGGGTTGTCGAACTCGAGGACGATGTAGAGCACCATGCCGAACACGATCAGGATCGCGGTCGTGACGAGGGTCAGCTTCACGTGGACCGACCAGCGACGGGGGTTGCGAGGGTTGCGGGCAAGGGCGTAGATCACCGGGAACCCGATGCTGCCGAGGAACACCCCGACCATGATCAGGCTGAGGAACCAGTAGTCGTTCTCGAACGCGGCGAGTCCCTCGGCGTTCGGCGTGAACCCCGTGTTCGTGAAGGCCATGGCCGAGTAGTAGAAGCTGTCGAGCACGGCGTCGCCGACGGGGATGCCGTCGATCAGCATGCGGGGGATCATCAGCACGGCGATCACGAGCTGGATCACGAACGAGCTGAGCGCCACCGTCGTCAGCAGGCCACCGATCTCGCCGAGACGCACCGCCTGACCCTCGGGCACCGGGCCGGCGTGCACGCGCAGCGGGTTCTGGTCGCCGGCGGCCATCAGTCGGGCGCGGAGGCCGAGCTTCCGCGAGACGACGAGACCCATGATCGAGGCCAACGTGAGCACACCGATCGCACCGATCTGCACGCCGACGAAGATGACGACGTGGCCGAACAGGGACCAGTGGGTGGCCATGTCGACAGTCGCGAGGCCGGTCACGCAGATGACCGAGACGGCCGTGAAGACGGAGTCGGCCAGCGGGGTGATCGTCCGGTCGGCGGACGAGATCGGCAGCGAGAACAGCAGCGTGAAGACGACGATCAGGCCGGTGAAGATCAGGATGGCGAAGCGCGCGGGCGACTTGCGACCGATGTCGTCGATCGCGTCGCTGAGTCTGCGCCAGGGCGAGCGGCCGGGGTCCGAGGGGCGGCGTCGACCGGCGACGGGGGCGCGAGTCACGACGGTCATGCTATCCCGGGTCACTACGCTGGTCGCATGCCGGACATCTTCGCCGTGATCGCCGACGCCACCCGCCGAGACCTCCTGAAGGTGCTGCTCGACGCGTCGCTGTCGACCGACTCCGCCAACGCCGACATCAGCGTGGGCGAGATGGTCACGTCGCTCGGCGTCAGCCAGCCGACGGTCTCGAAGCACCTGCGGGTGCTGCGCGAGGCCGGTCTCGTGCGGGTCCGCGAAGAGGGACAGCACCGCTACTACTCGCTCGAGCCGGGGCCGCTCGAGGTCGTCGAGGACTGGTTGATCCCCTTCGTCAGCGCCGACTCGTTGACCTCCGAGGCCCTGGCCAGCACGCCGTTCGCGGCCTGGGCCGGGGCCACCGTGCCCGCCCCGCTCCGAAGGGCGGCCGAGAACCTGCCCGACGCCGGGGACGTCGGGAGCACGCTGGGTCGCTACGCGGCCGGGGCGCAGTACCGCGCCTCCTCGGCCCTGCACGACGCGCAGAGCGCGCTCGGTGCCCTCGACGAGCGCGTCATCGATCCCGTGCGCAAGCGCCTTGGACGCACCGGGCAGTAGCGTCCGACCGACCTTTACACCGAGTCACACGCGCCCCTAGAGTTGCCCCCAGGCACACGGGAAACACCCGTCTGCTCCACAGCCCCGCCCCGGGGCCCGAGTCGAGGCAGGGTCATGTCGCAGGATCTGTCGGATGTGCGGTTCCTCACGGTCGCCGAGGTGGCCGACATGATGCGCGTGTCGAAGATGACCGTCTACCGCATGGTCCACTCGGGCGAGCTCCCGGCGATCCGCTTCGGGCGGTCTTTCCGCGTGCCGGAATCGGCCGTCGCGGCCGTGTTGCGCATCGGCATCGCCGACGTCGGCTAGGCCGCTTCGACTTTCTCGGGCCGTCCTAGTAGACTGACCCGAGGCATTTTTCCGCGGTTCTGTTTCGGACCCGGTCGGTCCAATCCAGAAATCAGTGAGGTCCTCTATGGGTTCTGTCATCAAGAAGCGTCGCAAGCGCATGGCGAAGAAGAAGCACCGCAAGCTGCTCCGCAAGACTCGTCACCAGCGTCGCAACAAGAAGTAGTCGCTCGACACGAAGGCCCCCGCCGACCACCGGTCGCCGGGGGCCTTCGTCGTGCCCGGGGGCATTCGGCCCTCGCTACCCTTGAGGGCATGGCCGAACCGCGAATCACCCTCCTGACCAAGCCGGGCTGCCACCTGTGCGACGACGCCCGGTCCACGCTGCACGACGTGCTGGCCGAGGCCGAGTTCGCCGATGCCGCTCTTCCCGTCGACGAGAAGAACATCCTCGACGACGCCGAGCTCACCGCCGAGTACGCGGAAGAGATCCCCGTCGTGTTGATCGACGGTCGCGTGCACACCATCTGGCGGGTCGAGCCGGAGCGCCTGCGGACGGCGCTCCGCGCTTCTTTCGCATGATTCGCATGATTCGCATGCCCAATATTTCTTCTTCCAATCAACCGTTTCAGATGGCACGCTCTTCCTGAGTGCAAAGATGCACAGATTGGAAGAGGACATGATCTGGAAGAACAGGACGACCAGGCCGTCGATTGCTGTAGTGCTCATGCTGGTGATGACGTCGATCGCCGGAACAGGGAGTGGGGCATTTGCTGCTGATCAGCCCGACGAAGCAGGGGTCGTCATGTCCGTTGAGAGCCAGGGGCACGTGGTTTCTTTCGTGTCGGGCGAAAACCCGCGAGGGTTGTCGTCCTCGCGCCGAACGCGTCAAGGTGTGAGCAACGCGGAGGCAGGCGCGGACGGGCAGTACATCCGTGTTCTGAGCGAGCAAGAGCTAGTCGACTTTGGTTTCGAGGTCCTGATCGACGGGCGTCCGGCTCGTCTCGAACTCGACGAACGGGGAGGCGTGCGGATCTTGGACGACAACGGATCTGCCATCAACTCGCTCGCACCACCCGTGGCCATCGACGCGGACGGGCGAGATCTTCGTTCGTCCTACGAGATAGTCGGCAACATTGTCCGGCAGCGCTTGGACGATGTGCCAACGACGTTCCCCGTGACGATCATGGCGCGACTCGAGTGCAACTTTCAGTTCTGCACCGTCATGTACAGCCGGAACGAGACGAGGCAGCTGACCAATTCAGGTCTTGTGGCAGCACTCATCGCCGCAGCGTGTGGGCCTGTCGGATGGGCCTGCGGAATCGCGACGGCGGCGATGGTGCAGACTGCGAATTCGGCGGTGGCCCAGGGGCGGTGCGTGGGTATCAGGCGCACGACGTTGCCAAGCCTGGTCACTTGGCCCGTCATCGAGAATTGCC
The DNA here is from genome assembly GCF_001297205.1 of Frigoribacterium sp. RIT-PI-h. Classification (NCBI taxonomy): domain Bacteria; kingdom Bacillati; phylum Actinomycetota; class Actinomycetes; order Micrococcales; family Microbacteriaceae; genus Frigoribacterium; species Frigoribacterium sp. RIT-PI-h. The sequence continues at coordinate 22,415 of NZ_LHOZ01000070.1, forward strand.
GTCAATGAATCAACGAGGAAATGATCGTGTTGTTCCTCGTCGGTCAGTGACAGTCAGCTATGCCCCTCCGACTCGTGGAGGGCTGTTGCTCGCCATCGTCATGATGGCCGGGGGGCTTGAGTTGCACGCCACGGGCGTGCTGAGGCGGTTCGATCAAACGGTGGTGCTACTCGTGTTCTTGGTGCTGATCGGCGGCTTGCCGCGAGTAGTCGCCAGTGGCAGCGGGTGGTGGCGGACGCGAGCGAAGGAAGTCCCGGCGGCGGTCGTTTTCGGTCTGGGCCTTCTCGTCACGATCACAGCCGTCTCATTGACTGAATCGACGTCGTCGCCCGTGCCGACCGTCGCGGCTCTGGTGGTGCTGGGTCTCTTCGCCCTCGTCGCTTGTTCGAGGGCCGTCGCCGTCGGTCCCATTCGCCGCACAATCCAGGACTAAAGAAAAGGGGGCGGTCCGGTCTCAATCGAGACCGGACCGCCCATCAACCGATTCGTGCGGCGGGCCTACGGCTGGAGGCGCGTGGGGCCGCGGAAGAGGAAGGTCACCTCGCGCAGGTTGGCCTGGTGCAGCATGAGCATCAACACGCGGGCGAGGCCCATGCCGAAGCCACCGTGCGAGGGGGCGCCGTAGCGGAAGAAGTCGAGGTAGCTCGAGAGCTCTTCGGGCTTCATGCCCTTCTCGCGGATCTGCTGCTCGAGCACCTCGATGCGGTGCTCGCGCTGCGCACCCGTGGTGATCTCGGTGCCGCGGTAGATCAGGTCGTAGCTCTTGGTGAGCTGCGGGTCGTCGTCATGACGCATGTGATAGAACGGGCGGATCGAGGCGTCGTAGTCCGTCAGGTACACGAAGTCGTGGCCGAACTGCTCCGCGACGTACTCGGCGATCCGGCGCTCGCCCTCGGGGTCCATGTCGGCGTCGGCGCGGGGCACCTCGTAGCCGCGCTCGGCAACGATGCGCTTGGCCTCGGCGAGGGGGATGCGCGGGAACGGCACGGTGGGCACCACGACGTCGACGTCGAACAGCTCCTTGATCTCGGCGCCGTGCTTGTCGGCCACGGCCTGGAAGGCGAAGGCCAGCAGCTGCTCCTGCATCTGCATGACGTCCTCGTGGCTCTCGACGTAGCTGATCTCGGCGTCGACGCCCGTGAACTCGGTCGCGTGACGCGACGTGAACGACGGGTCGGCGCGGAACACCGGGGCGATCTCGAAGATCTTGCCGAAGCCGGCCGACTGGGCCATCTGCTTGAAGAACTGCGGGCTCTGCGCCAGGTAGGCGACACCGTCGAAGTAGTCGACCTTGAACAGCTCGGCGTTCGACTCGCTCGGGGTCGCCATGAGCTTCGGGGTGTGGATCTCGACGTAGTCACGCTCGATCCACCAGGTGCGCAGGGCGTGTTCGAAGGTCGTCTGCACGCGGAAGATCAGGGCGTTGCGGGGGACACGCAGGTCGAGGAAGCGCCAGTCGAGGCGCTTGTCGATGCTGCTGTCGGCGGCGATCGGGGTCTCGGGGTCGGCCAGCGAGTCGATGACGAGCGTCTCGACCTTGACCTCGATGCCGCCGAGCTTGACGCGCTCGTCGTGCTTGAGTTCGCCCGTGACGGTGACGAAGCTGCCCTGCGACAGCGACGAGATGGCGTCGGCGACGTCGTCGGTCTCGCCGGCGGCCTCGAGAACGTCCGCGGCCGTGCGGGGGCGGACCAGCTGGAGGGCGCCGGACTCGTCGCGGAGGACGACGAACTGCACCTTCTTCTGGTCACGCACGGTCTCGACCCAGCCGGTCACGGTCACGGGTCCGTCGGGCAACGCGGACAGGTCTTTGATGAGGGTGCGTTCGATCACGAGGCCCGAGTTTACAGTCACCGCCTCCCACGGCCCGCCGGACGGTCCGCCCGGGCACCGGCGAGCTTGGGGGTTCCCGTGTGGGAGGTGTGCAGGCGGTCCCGACCTAGACTCGTCCGCATGCCCGCGCAGCAGATCCACCTCGTCCGGCACGGTGAGGTGCACAACCCCGAGCACGTGCTCTACGGCCGCCTCGACGGGTTCGGCCTGAGCGATCTCGGCCACCGCATGGCGGCCGCCTCGGCCGACGCCTTCCACGAGCAGGGCGTTCCCGTCCGAGCCGTCTTCGCCTCACCGCTGCAGCGCACCCGCGAGAGTGCGGTGCCGTGGTCGTCGGCCTTCGGGCTCGAGACGCAGGTCGACGAGCGGCTGGTCGAGCCGAGCAACAAGTACGAGGGGCGCCGCAGCGACTTCAGCATCGCCAAGCAGCTCAAGGTGCCGGCCGAGTGGCCGTGGATCGTCAACCCCCTGAAGCCCAGCTGGGGCGAGGCCTACGTCAGCATCGCCGCCCGCATGCTCTCGGCGATCGACGAGGCCTGGTCGAGCGTCGACGAGGGCGACGTCGTGCTCGTCAGCCACCAGCTGCCCATCTGGATGGTCCACCGGAGCGTCACCGGCGCCCGCCTGTTCCACGATCCGCGCCGCCGCCGCTGCACGCTCTCGAGCATCACCACGCTCGAGCGCCGCGAGGGGGGCTTCGTCGAGGTCGGCTACCAGGAACCCGCTGCACACTTGAACCAGTCCGCCGTCGACCTGGGAGCAGTGTGAGCCAGACCATCCGCCCGACCCGTGCCCGTCTCGTGACCCGCGGCCTCGCCCTGGCCGGCGTGGTCGCCCTCGCCGCCACGGGGTGCTCGTCCACGGCCGACGACCTCGCGACGCAGTACGGCAACGGCACGACCGAGAACTACATCTCGGGCAACGGCACCGTCACCGAGATCGCGCCCGAGGACCGCACCGACCCGGTCGCGTTCACCGCCGAGACCGACGCCGGCGAGACCGTCTCACGGTCCGACCACGAGGGCGAGGTCGTCGTCCTCAACTTCTGGTACGCCGCGTGCCCGCCCTGCCGCCTCGAGGCGCCCGAACTCGAGAAGCTCAACCAGTCGTACGCCGACAAGGGCGTCGAGTTCCTCGGCGTCAACGTGCGTGACCAGGCCGACACCTCCCTGGCCTTCGCGCGCACCTTCGACGTCACCTACCCGTCGGTCGTCGACGCCAACGACGGGGCCGTCCAACTCGCCCTCGCGGGCACGATCGCGCCCAACGCCGTCCCGACCACGATCGTCCTCGACAAGCAGGGCCGCATCGCGGCGCGCATCCTCGGCGGTCTCGACGGGCCGAGCATCCTCGACACCCTGATCTCCGACACCCTCGCCGAGACGTCCTAGGTGTACCAGGGCAATCCCTTCTTCGACGCGGTCGTGGGCGGTCAGCTCGCGGTCGGCCTGCCGGTGGCCTTGCTGGCGGGGCTCATCTCGTTCCTGTCACCCTGCGTGCTGCCTCTCGTGCCGGGGTACCTCGGTTACGTCGGCGGTCTGACCACCGGGGCGCCCGAGGCAGGGGCCAAGCGCCGCGACCGCCGCCGGCTCGTGCTCGGCGGCGTCCCGTTCATCCTCGGCTTCTCGGTCGTCTTCGTCGGCACCCCGCTCGCCTTCGCCTCGGCGGGGTTCTGGCTGATCCAGTGGCGCGAGGTCGTCACGCGCGTCATGGGCGTCGTGGTGATCCTGCTCGGCCTCGTCTTCATCGGACAGTTCACGTTCCTGCAGCGCACCCTGAAGCCCGGGTTCCTCCCGAAGACGGGCCTCGCCGGGGCGCCGCTGCTCGGCATCGTCTTCGGGATCGGGTGGACGCCGTGCATCGGCCCGACCCTGGCCGCGGTACAGGTGCTCGCCCTGGGTTCGGGCTCGGCCTGGCAGGGCGTCCTGCTCGGGGCCTTCTACTGCATCGGCCTCGGCGTGCCGTTCCTGCTCGTCGCGCTCGGCTTCGGCTGGGCCTCCCGGTCCATCTCGTTCGTCAAGCGGCACATCCGCGTCGTCAACATCGTCGGAGGGTCACTGCTCGTGCTCATCGGTCTGCTCATGGTCACGGGCCTCTGGTCCAGCCTCATGTCGCACGTCGGGGCGGTGATCGCGACCTATGGCACGATCGTCTGACCGCGACGGGGGCGACGCGACCCGCGCCTCCTCGGCCGCCGCCGGCACCGACACCGGCACCGACACCGGGGTGACCGACACCGAGCTGACCGACGCCGACGCGACCGACGTCGGCGGCGACCCGTCGCGCCCGAGCGACCACATCGACTCGGTCCGCCCGGGGCCGTCCGACGGTGCGGGCATCACGCAGCCCAAGCTCGGCCCCCTGGGCTACCTGCGCTTCTTCTGGCGGCAGCTGACCAGCATGAAGACCGCGCTCTTCCTGCTGATGCTGCTCGCCGTCGCGGCGATCCCCGGCTCGCTCGTGCCGCAGCGCACCTCCGACCCCAACGGCGTCGTCCAGTACCGCACCGACCACCCCGACCTGTTCCCCGTGCTCGACAAGCTCGGCGTCTTCGACACCTACTCGTCGCCCTGGTTCTCGGCCGTCTACCTGTTGCTCTTCATCTCGTTGATCGGCTGCATCATCCCGCGCACGCGGCACCACTTCGAGGCGCTGCGGGCCCGCCCGCCGAAGACCCCCGCGCGGCTGTCGCGCCTGGCCGGCTACCGGTCGATCACCCTCGAGACCGCAGGAGGCGCGGGTGACGACGCGATCACGGCCGCCCGTGCCGTCGACGCGGCCCGTGCCCAGCTGAAGCGCTCCGGCTACCGCACACAGGTCTTCGGCGACTCGGTCAGCGCCGAGCGCGGTTACCTGCGCGAGACCGGCAACCTGGTCTTCCACTCGGCCCTCGTCGGGGTGCTGCTGACCGTCGGGGTCGGCGGCGGTTTCGGGTACTCGGGCCAGCGCGTCGTCGTCGAGGGGCAGACGTTCTCGAACGTGCTCGGCTCGTACGACTCCTTCAACCCGGGACGATGGTTCGACGAGACACAGCTCTCGCCGTTCTCGATCGCGCTCGACGAGTTCTCGACGGAGTACGCGCCCGACACCGCGGGTGCCGCCGGCATGGCCACCGACTTCACCGCCGACGTCACCGCCCAGGCGCGGGGCGGCGACGCCGAGAAGACGCAGATCAAGGTCAACTCGCCCCTGTCGATCGGCGGCTCGAACGTCTACCTGCTGGGCAACGGCTACGCGGTCGACGTGACGGTGCGCGACGGCGAGGGCAACGTCGCCTTCCGCGACACGGTGCCGTTCCTGCCGCAGGACACGAACCTGACCTCGCTCGGCGTCATCAAGGTGCCCGACGCCCTGCCCGACCAGCTCGGCATGATCGGGTTCTTCTACCCCACGGCGGCGGACAACGGCACGGGGGCCCTGACGTCCACCGATCCGGACACCACGAACCCCGTGCTCAGCCTGAACGTCTACTCGGGCGACCTCGGGCTCGACGCGGGCGTGCCGACGTCGGTCTACACGCTCGACACCGACGGTCTCACCCCGTTGGCCGGCACCGACGACGACGCGCGAGAGAAGGCCGTGCAGCTGACCCCGGGCGAGACCGCGACGATCCCCGACGGTCTGGGCACGATCACCTTCGACGGCGTCAAACGGTTCGCCTCGTTCGACATCCACCACGACCCGTCGCAGGTCTGGGTGCTGCTCTTCGCCGGGCTCTCGTTCGCCGGTCTGCTGACCGCGCTGTTCGTGCCGCGCCGCCGGGTCTGGGTCAAGGCGACCGAGACCGACGACGGCGTCCGGCTCGAGTACGCCGGGCTCGCCCGCGGCGAGGACCCCACGCTCGGACGCGCCGTCGGCGACATCGCCAAGACGCACCTCGGCGGTCTGGGCGTCCCGGCCGACGTCGCCCGCGAGGTGGCCGACGACCCGGCCCGTCACGACGTCGAGAAACCCGGCCCCGCTGCTGGCGGACGCGGACGTAAGATCTGATGGTGACCGCCGACCTCGCCTACTACTCGCTCGTCGCCGTGTACTCGGCGATGGCCATCTACACGATCTCGTTCGTGGCCTTCGCCCTCGACCTGGCGAAGCGGTCCGGTGACGCCCAGCAGGCGGCGGCCCGTGCCGCCAAGGCCGAAGCCCTCGCGACGGCGTCCGTCTCGCGCTCGGCATCGGGTGGCAGCACGGTCGTCCTTGACCGACCGTCGGGCGGGGCGGGGGGCGGGGCCCCCCCCGGGCGCCCGCCCCGGCCTCGAGCTTCGCGCGCGTCGCCATCGCGAGGATGCTGCTCGGGGTCGTCGTTCACGTCGCCTCGGTCGTGCTGCGCGGTCTCGCCGCCGGTCGCGTGCCGTGGGCCAACATGTTCGAGTTCTCGCTCACCGGCACCGCGATCATCGTCGGCGTCTACCTGGCCGTGCAACTGGTGGTCAACCTGCGGTTCCTCGGCGCGTACGTCATGGGCCTCAACCTGGTGCTGCTCGCCATCGGCACCGTCAACTACTACGTGGCGGTCTCGCCGCTGCCGCCGGCGCTCCAGTCGGCGTGGTTGGTGATCCACGTCTTCGTGGCCATCCTGGGCACGGCGTTCTTCGCCATCGCCGCCGGGCTCTCGGCCGCGCAGCTCGTACAGACGAGACGTGAGCAGTCCAAGCTCGCCGGTCTGCGCTTCCTCGACACCCTCCCCGGTGCCGAACGCCTCGAAGACCTGGCCTACCGCATCGCCCTCGTCGGCTTCGTCCTCTGGACCTTCACCCTCATCGCCGGCGCCATCTGGGCCGAGCGGGCCTGGGGTCGCTACTGGGGCTGGGACACCAAAGAGGTCTGGACCTTCATCATCTGGGTGCTCTACGCCGGGTACATCCACGCGCGGGCGACCCGCGGGTGGCGTGGGGCCCGCTCGTCGTGGTTGTCGATCATCGGGTTCGCCGCCGTCATGTTCAACTTCTCGGTCGTCAACGTCTTCTTCAAGGGCCTGCACGCCTACTCGGGTCTCTGACCGACCGGCTCTTCGGTGCCGCCCGGCGAGCCGCGTGAACCGACGTCAGTCGGTGAGCACGGCGTAGGAGGCGCGAAGCCGCTCCAGCCACATCCCGCGTCGGTCGTCGTCCACCGCGTGACGGCGGAGCAGGTCGACGTCGACGTCGACACGGCGTACGTCGATCGCCCCGTCGACGGGCAGCAGCGGATCGCGCGTCACGTCGGCCCCGAGCAGGGCGGCCGTGCCGAGGCCGCAGTCGTGGCGGAGGTCCGTCACGGCAGCGGCGAGGTGCGCGCCCATGCTGAGCCCGACCGACGTGTCGAGGGCGCTCGAGACGACGACGGGCAATCCGGCCGCGGCGACGATCCGGAGTGCGGCGGTGACGCCGCCGAGCGGTTGGGCCTTGATCACGAGGAGGTCCGCGGCGCCGGCCCGGGCGACGGCCAGCGGGTCGTCGGCCTTCCGGACGCTCTCGTCGGCCGCGACGAGCACCCCCAGCCCCGAGACGCGGCGTCGCAGCTCGGCGAGCTCGGGCACCGTGGCGCAGGGTTGTTCCGCGTATTCCAGGGCGTACGGTGCCAGGCCGACCAGCGCCTCCTCGGCCGATTCGACCGACCAGCCCCCGTTGGCGTCGACGCGGACGCGGCCCTCGGGGCCGACCCAGTCCCGGGCCGCGGCGACACGGGCGATGTCGTCCGCGAGCGTCTGCCCGCGCTCGGCGACCTTGACCTTGACCGTCCGGCAGCCGCGGTAGCGGGCGAGCACGTCGGGCACCCGGTCGGCGGCGACCGCCGGCAGGGTGGCGTTGACCGGCACCCGACGGGCACGCACGTCGGGGAGTCGGCCCCAGCCGAAGTCGATCGTGGCCGCGAGCCAGGCGGCCGACTCGGCGGGCCCGTACTCGAGGAAGGGGCTGAACTCGGTCCAGCCCGACGGGCCCTCGACCACCAGGGCCTCGCGCTCGTCGAGCCCGCGGAAGCGCGTGCGGAGCGGGAGGCGGACGACGTGGGCGTCCTCGACCAGGTCGGCCAGGGGAGGCAGCGGGGGAGTGGTGGACGGCTCACGGTCGACGGTCGGCATCCGCTCAGTGTCGCACCGGCGACCCCGGTAAGGTCGTGCGTCATGGTCGACCGCGAACCCGTACCCGCCCGAGAACCGGAGTGGTCACCCGACGAGCGTGCCGCCCGGGGGAGTGACGGCAGCGGCCGCGACGCGTCGGAGCCCGACGACCTCCAGGTCTTCGACGGCCCCGGTCACGACGAGGTCGACCGGCCCCCGCGCAGCCGACGGCTGGGCGTCGTCACGTTCGTGCTGGCGATCGTGCTGCTCGCCCTCGACGGACTGGCCCTGGGCCTCCTCGCCGCGGACGCCGTGAGCCCGGCCGCCGTCCTCGCCCTCGTCACCCTGTTGGCCTCGATCGTCGTCGGGGTCGTCGGCCTGATGGCCGTCGTCATGCGCCGTGGTCGCTGGTGGGGGGTGGCCGCCGTGATCCTCAGCTCGCTGTCGAACCCGTTCGTGCTCGTCTGGCTGATCGGGCGGTTCGTCTCGACGGTCTGACCCCGGTCGTGGCGAGGTCGGACCCCGTCGGTAGGCTGGCGACATGGCTTCCGAGGTGTCCGACCTGTTCGATCCGACCGAGTGGCGCAGCGTCGGGGGCTTCGACTTCCTGACCGACGTCACCTACCACCACAGCGTCGACGGCCGCGTGGCCCGCGTGGCCTTCGACCGTCCCGAGGTGCGCAACGCGTTCCGGCCGCACACGGTCGACGAGCTCTACCGGGTGCTCGACGACGCCCGCATGAACAGCCGCATCGGGGTCGTCCTGCTCACCGGCAACGGTCCCAGCCCGAAGGACGGCGGCTGGGCGTTCTGCAGCGGCGGGGACCAGCGCATCCGTGGTCGGGACGGCTACAAGGCCGAGGGCGACCAGGCGAACGTGCCCGACCCGGCGTCGGCGGGACGGCTGCACATCCTCGAGGTGCAGCGGTTGATCCGGTTCATGCCCAAGGTCGTCATCGCCGTGGTGCCCGGATGGGCCGCCGGGGGTGGGCACTCCCTGCACGTGGTCTGCGACCTGACCGTCGCGAGCCGGGAACACGGCAGGTTCAAGCAGACCGACGCCGACGTGGGCTCGTTCGACGCGGGGTACGGCAGCGCCTACTTCGCCAAGCAGATCGGGCAGAAGTTCGCACGCGAGGTGTTCTTCCTCGCCGAAGAGTACAGCGCCGATCGCGCCTACGAGATGGGGGCCGTGAACCGCGTCGTGCCGCACGCCGACCTCGAACGCGAGGCGCTCGCCATGGCCCGCACCATCCTGACGAAGTCCCCGACCGCCATCCGCATGCTCAAGTTCGCCTTCAACGCGACCGACGACGGCATCGTCGGCCAGCAGGTCTTCGCGGGCGAGGCGACCCGTCTGGCCTACGGCACCGACGAGGCCGTCGAGGGGCGCGACTCGTTCCTCGAGAAGCGCGCGCCCGACTGGTCGCCCTTCCCCTGGCAGTACTGATGTCTGCGTCTGCGTCTGCGTCCGCGAGTCCGACGGGTCCGGGCGCCCGCTCGGGTCGCCCCCGACGGTCCGTCCGGAGGCGCGGCGCGTGACCCGCCCCCTGCTCGCCGTCGACGCCCGTGACCCCGGTGCCGTGCTCGACGCGCTCCGGGTCGCGCTCGAGGGCGGTCCCGCCGTCGCCCCCCGGACCGACGACCGCGTGCCCGTCGACCTGCCCGGTGTCGTGCCGCAGGCGGTGTCACTGGGCGTCGAGACCAGTGGCTCGGGCGGCCGCCCGGGGCGCGTGGCGCTGTCCCCTGTCGCCGCGCTCGCCGGTGCCGCCGCGGCCGACGGCGCTCTGGCCGGGCCGGGGCAGTGGGTGCTCGCCCTGCCGGCGCACTACGTCGCGGGCCTGAACGTGCTGGTCCGCTCGCTCGCCGCCGGTACCGAGCCGGCCCTGCTCGCGCCGGGGCACTTCGACGTCGGTGCCTTCGTCGCCGCCGCCGGGCGGCTCGACCACCCCGTCCGGTCCTCGCCCCTCGTCCCGGCCCCGCTCGCGGGGGCGCCCGACGTCGCCGAGGCCGCCCCCGCCGTCGCCGACGTGATGCGCCGCTTCGACGCCCTGCTGGTCGGTGGGCAGGCGACCCCCGCCCCCCTCGTCGAGCGGGCCCGCCGCCTCGGCGTCACCGTCGTGCGCACCTACGGGTCGAGTGAGACCAGCGGCGGGTGCGTGTACGACGGCGTGCCCGTGGGCCGCACCCGCGTCGAGGTCGTCGACGGCCAGGTCGAGCTGGCCGGGCCGTCGCTGGCCGAGGGGTACCTCGACGATCCCGAGCGCACGGCCGCGGCCTTCGTCGTGCGCGACGGCCTGCGGTGGTACCGCACGGGCGACGCGGGCGCGGTGTCGTCCGACGGGGTGCTGACCGTCAGCGGCCGGCTCGACGACGTGATCGTCTCGGGCGGTGAGAAGGTGTCGCTCGGCGTGGTCGAGCGGGTCGTGCGCGAGCAGCCGGGGCTCGCCGACGCCGTGGTCGTGCGCGCGGCACACGCCCGGTGGGGCGAGGTGCCCGTCGTGGTCACCGACGCCGCGCCTCCTGCACCGACGTCGGCCGACGGCCTCGCGGCCCTGCGGTCTGCGGTGGCGGCCGTCGTCGGTCGTGCCGCGGCACCCGACCGCATCGTCCGGGTCGACACGGTGCCCCTGCTCGCGAGCGGCAAGCCGGACCGGGTGGCCCTGACCCGCCTGGTCGCCGACCTCGCGGCAAGCTGATAGCCGGCTGCGAACTAGACTCGACCCCGTGGCGAAGACGAAGACCTCGACCCCCAAGCGCAGCGGCCGCCCCGGTGGCCGACCCGGCGGGCGGCCCGGCAAGCAGCCGGTCCGTCGCGTGACGGCCGGCGACTGGATCGGCGGTGCGCGCCTACGCACCCTGCCGCTGGGCATCGCCCCGGTCGCCCTCGGGACCGGCGTCGCCCGGGCGAACGGCGGCTGGGACCTCACCCTGGCGCTGCTCTGCCTCGCCGTCGCGGTGTTCCTCCAAGTCGGCGTCAACTATTCGAACGACTACTCGGACGGCATCCGCGGCACCGACGACTTCCGGGTCGGGCCCTCGCGCCTGACCGGCTCGGGCAGCGTGCGCCCGAAGACCGTGCTGAAGGTGGCGCTGGCGTTCTTCGCCCTCGCGGCCGTCGCCGGTGTCGTCGTCGTCGTCATCACCCAGATCTGGTGGCTGCTCGCGGTCGGGGCCGCGGCGGTCGTCGCCGCGTGGTTCTACACGGGCGGCAAACGGCCCTACGGCTACAACGCCCTGGGCGAGCTCTTCGTCTTCGTGTTCTTCGGACTCGTCGCGACCGTGGGCACGACGTTCGTGCAGCTGCGGGAGTTCCCGTTCGACGCCTGGGTGGCGGGCGTCGCCGCCGGGCTGTTCGCCTGCGCGGTCCTGATGATCAACAACGTGCGCGACATCCCGCAAGACACCGCCGCCGGCAAGCGCACCCTCGCGGTGGTCGTCGGCGACCCGGTGGCGCGAGCGCTCTACGCGCTCTTCCTGCTGCTGCCGTTCTTCATCCTCGTGTACTTCGCGTTCCTGTACCTGCACGCGCCCTACGTCTACTTCACGCTCATCGTCGCGGTGCCCGCCGCGGTCATCGGCGTCACGGGCAAGACCCCTCGCGAGCTCATCCTCGCCCTGCAGCTGTCGTCGTTGACTGCATTGGTCTGGGCTCTCGCCCTGTCGGCGGCGCTCTTCTTCTAGGGGTCTGCTCCTCTCAGGGGCTGCTCGTCCAGGGGTCTGCCCCGGGCGTTCGGCCCGGGAGGGTCAGGCCTGGTCGTCGGTGCGGCGCGCGCGATCGGCGTCGGCGTCGTCGGCGATCGCCCCGTCCTCGGCGACCGAGGCGGCGTCGAGCTTCGCCGGTCGCGACCGGCGGGCGGCGAGGTCGAGGGCGCCCTTGCGGCGCAGCGGGGCGAAGAACAGGTACGAGACGCAGAAGCCGACGACCGCCGCGATCAGCGTGGCCCAGAAGGGGTCGAACCTCAGCACCAGCAGGAGGCCCAGCACGACGGCGAACAGGCCGAGGCGGACGATCGAGTACTTGAGCCAGGGGTTCACGACGAGGAGTCTACGGTCCGCGAGGTGTGCACCCGCCGCGCGCCGGACGGCCCGTACGGACCCGCCCCGCAGGGCCGGGGGGGCGCGGCGCAGCACCGCCGGGAGTCGTACGTCACAGCTCCGCAACGGCCGACCGACCATCAGGCGTTGCACCGGATCGAGAACTAGGCTCGGTCCATGGTCAGGCTCTTCATCGTGGGCATCGTCGCCGCGGCGGCATTCGTCATCTTCGCGCTCATCGACTGCCTGTTCGCCGACGCCTCACGGTTCCGGGCGCTGAACAAGCCGCTCTGGGCCGTCGTCATCGTCCTCCCCCCCGTCATCGGGGCCGTGTTGTGGTTCGTGCTCGGGCGGGCCCGCAAGAGCGGTCGCCCCGCCGCCGTGCGCACCGTCGCGCCCGACGACGATCCCGAGTTCTCGGGGACGTCCTGGCGCACGACGAGCGATCTCGACCGCGAGACGACCGACGAGCGCATCCGTCGACTCGAGCAAGAGCTGCTCGACCTCGACAACGACGACAAGACCGGCAAGCAGTAAGTGACCAGCCCGTCGACCGAGTACGCCCTGTCGCTCCTCGCGTCCCTCGCCGACGCCGGTGTCCGTGACGTCGTGCTCAGCCCCGGCTCCCGCAGCCAGGCCCTGGCCCTCGCCGCCGCCGAGTTCGAGACGGCCGGCCGGCTGTCGGTCCACGTCCGCATCGACGAGCGCTCGGGTGGCTTCCTCGCGCTGGGGCTCGCCGCCGAGACGGGCGTCCCGAGCGTCGTCGTCACCACATCGGGCACGGCCGTGGCGAACCTCCACCCCGCCGTCCTCGAGGCGCACCACTCGGGAGTGCCGATGATCGTGCTGAGCGCCGACCGTCCCCTCGAGATGCGCGGGATCGGCTCGAACCAGACCACCGTGCAACCGGGTCTGTTCGCGAGCGCCGTCGGCTGGGTGCGCGACGTCGAGGCACCGCGCTCCGGCCCGGTCGACCACGAAGCCGTCCGCACCCTCGCCCGCGAGGCAGTCGCCGAGGCCCTCGGCGGCGACTCCCACGGCGCCCTCGGGCGGTCGCGCGGTCCGGTCCAGCTGAACGTCGCGTTCCGCGAGCCCCTGTCGTCCGGCGAGCAGTCGCTGCCCGTCGCCCACCCCGAGCCGGTCGAGATCGCGCCCGCCGCGGCACCGGTCGCCCTCGAGGTGGACGTCGACCCCGCGACGCTGGTCGTCGCCGGTCACGCCGCCGGCCCCCAGGCCGAGGCCGTCGCCCGGGCACTGGGCGCACCGCTCGTGGCCGAGGTCTCGAGCGGGGCCCGCTTCGGGCCGCACCTGGTCTCGTCGTACCGTGCCCTCCTCGACGACGCCGACTTCGGCGGTCGCGTCCGACGGGTGGTGGTCTTCGGTCACCCGACCCTCAGTCGTCAGATCCCGTCGCTGCTCACCCGCGACGGGGTCGAGGTCGTCGTCGTCCGCGCGGCGGGGGCCGAGGCCTACGACCCGAGTCGCTCGGCCCGCGTGGTCGAGGCCGTCGAGGTGACCCGCGCCTCCTCGGGGTCCGGTTCGATCGACGACGCCGTCCATCGTGCGTGGGTGGGGCGCTGGGTGCACACCGGCCGTCGGCTTCTCGAGGCCGAGGCCGAGGCCGAGGCTGCCCGGCCGGACGCCGACGACGCCGGCGCCCCCACGGTCGAGGGTGCGTCCGATCGCAGCGAGGCGGCCGAGCAGGCCGAGTTCCTGCGGCGCGAGGTCCAGTTGCTGCGTCGGCCGGTCACGCGTCGAGCCCTGGCCGAGGCCCTCTGGCGCGTCAGCTGGCCGCACGACCGCCTCGTGCTGGGGGCGTCGCGACTGATCCGCGAGCTCGACCAGGTCGTGCCCGGCAAGAAGATCCCCGTGCACGCCAACCGGGGGCTGGCCGGCATCGACGGCACGATCGCCACCGCCACGGGCATCGCGCTCGCCAGCCGGCGGGACGCCCCCACCGCCGGCACCACCCGGGTGCTCGTCGGCGACCTGACGTTGCTGCACGACGTCGGTTCGATGCTCCTCGGCCTCGGCGAGACGAGGCCCCGGCTGCAGGTGGTCGTCGGCAACGACGGTGGCGGCACCATCTTCGACGGGCTCGAGGTCGCGGCCACGGCGTCGCCCGAGGCGATGACCCGTGTGCAGTTCACCCCGCACGAGGTCGCCCTCTCGGCCCTCGCCCTCGCCTACGGCTGGCAGTACGTCGAGGCGGCCACGCGGGCCGAACTCGATCAGGCTCTCGTGGCCCGGTACGACGGCCCGGTGCTGATCGAGGTGCCCCTCTCTCGCTGACCGTCCGCCCCACGGCGGCCCGGACCGGGGCGCTCGGCCGTAGGGTCGAGGGCATGGCCAAGCCGTGGACGACCCCGCCCCCCCAGTCCCTCCGAGCCGGAGAGGGCTTCGTGCTCGCCGACGTCGACACGTCGTCGACGCCCGGCTTCGCCGGTGACAAGGCGTACGCGCAGCAGGCGCTCGAGGCGGGCCGCGAGACCCTGGGCGAGCTCCAGGAGAAGCTGTTCGCCCAGAGCCGGAGCGGGGGCAGCACCGGCAACGTGTTGCTCGTCCTGCAGGCGATGGACACCGCAGGCAAGGGCGGCATCGTCCGGCACGTCGTGGGAGCCGTCGACCCCCAGGGCGTCGCGCACCACGCGTTCAAGGCGCCGACCCCCGACGAGCTCGCGCACGACTTCCTCTGGCGGGTGCGGCGCGAGCTGCCGGGCCCCGGCATGATCGGGGTCTTCGACCGGTCGCACTACGAGGACGTCCTGATCGGCAAGGTGCGTCGCCTGGCCCCGCCCGAAGACATCGAGCAGCGGTACGCCGACATCGTCGCCTTCGAGGACGAGCTCGTCGCGAACGGCACCACCCTGGTCAAGGTGATGCTGCACATCTCGTCCGACGAGCAGAAGGAACGCCTCGCCGACCGGCTCGACCGCCCCGACAAGCACTGGAAGTACAACCCCGGCGACCTGGAAGAGCGCCTCGTGTGGAACGACTACCAGGACGCGTACGAGACGGCGATCCGTCGCACCTCGACCGAGACCGCCCCGTGGTTCGTCGTGCCGGCCGACCGCAAGTGGTACGCCCGGATCGCCGTGCAGAAGCTGTTGACCGACGCCCTCGCGTCGCGCGGACTCGACTGGCCCGTCGCGCAGTTCGACGTCGAGCTCGAGAGGACCAAGCTCGCCACCTCGTAGCCAGCACCCGGCGACGGGACGAGCCTAGGAGGCGCGGGTCCGCAGCGCGTCGCCCGTCCCCTTGGGCAGCCGCAGCCCCTCGATCAGGCTGAGCAGGGCCAGCACGGCCAGGACGATCAACGCGGCCTGGTAACCGGATGCCGCGGGTGCCGGGCCGTCGGTCGAGGCCGCGAGGTCGGCCACGCGGACGGCCAGCGCCGTCGCGGCGACGCCGAGTCCGACGGCGAGCTGACTCGTGATGGACGCGATGGCGTTGGCCGGGCCGATCATCTCGGCCGGGACGTCGGCGAACTGCAGGGTGTTGTAGGCCGTGAAGCCGACGGAACGGAAGACGCCGCTGAGCAGCAGCACCCCGGCCACGACCACCGGCGAGGTCTCGGGACCGACGAGCGCGGCCGCGACGAAGGTCGCCGCGAGGGCCACCGTCGCGACGACGATGATCGGGACGACGCGGAACCTCTGCAACAGGGGTGTCGTGAACGGCTTCACGGCCAGGTTGCCGACGAACACCCACATGAGCATGAGGCCCGCCTCGACGGGCGACCAGCCGAAGCCGTCCTGCAGCAGCAACGGGACGACGAAAGGGATGCCGTTCACGACGGCCCGGTAGAGCGATCCGCTGAGGTTGGTCACGCGGAACGACCCGATGCGGAACGCCGCGAGGTCGAGCAGCGGGTGCGCCGCCCGGCGGAACCACCGCACGGCGACGAGACCGAGCACGACCGCGGCGACGACCAGCAGCACGCCGGGCAGGAGCGTCGTGGGTTCGCCGAGCAGCTCGAAGGCCAGGACCAGCGCCACGATCGAGCCGGCCACGAGCGCCAGGCCCACCAGGTCGAGCGGTCGGCGGTCGCCGACCTCGGGGGAGGGGACGACCCGCCAGGCGACGACGAGCAGCGCGAGGCCGACCGGGACGTTGACCAGGAACACCCACTGCCAACCGAGGTGCTCGGTCAGGAGCCCGCCGAGCAGCGGCGCGACGACCGGCGCGACGAGTGCGGGCCAGGTGAGATAGGCGATGGCCCGGATCAGCTCGGACTTCTCGGTGCTGCGCAGGACGATCAGCCGGCCGATGGGCACCATCATGCTGCCCGCGAGACCCTGCACGACCCGGGACGCCGTGAGGGCGACCAGGTCGGTGCTCGCGGCACAGGCCACCGAGGCGAGGACGAACAGCACGACCGCCGCGAGGAACACGCGACGGGCGCCCCAGCGTTCGGCGAGCCAGGCTCCCAGCGGGATGAACGCCGCCACGGCGACGAGGTAGCCGGTCACGGCGAGCCCGAGTTGGGCGGGCTGGACCGCGAAGTCGCTCGCGATCGTCGCGGTGGCCGTCGACAGGATGGTGGCGTCGAGGTTCTCCATGAAGAACGCGGCCGCCACGACGAGGGCGACCGGACGCGACCACGTCGTCACCGGCGTGGGCGCGGACCCGGGCGCGGGAACGGACCCGGTCATCGGCTGAACGCGTCGACCACGGGGCGGAACTTCATGGCCGTCTCGGCGACCTCGCGCTCGGGCACGGACTCGGCGACGACGCCGGCCCCCGCGAACGCCCGCACCGATCCGTCCCGATCGACCTGGGCGCAGCGGAGGGCGATGGCCCACTCGCCGTCGCCGTCGGCACCGACCCAGCCGACCGGGCCGGCGTAGCGACCACGGTCGAACGGTTCGAGCTCTCGGATCAGGGCCAGCGCCTCCTGCGTCGGGGTGCCGGCGACGGCCGCCGTCGGGTGCAGCGAGGCGATCAGGTCGAGCGAGCTCGAGCCGTCGGTGAGGCGGCCGCGGACGTCGCTCGCGAGGTGCCAGAGATTCGGGAGGCGCAGGGTGAAGGGCTGCTCGCCGGTCACGACGTCGCGGGCGTGCGGCCCGAGCGAGAGCAGCAGGCTGCGCAGGGCGAAGGCGTGCTCGTCGAGGTCCTTCGGTGACGTCGCCAGCGAGAGGGCGGCCTGCTCGTCGGTCGTCGCGTCGACGCCGCGAGCCGCGCTGCCGGCGAGCACCCGGGCCGACACCTCGCCGCGCTCGGACTTGACGAGCGTCTCGGGACTGGCCCCGATCAGCCCGTCGGCGGCGAACGCGTAGCGGTCGGGGTAGGCGGGGAGCAGGGTGGCGGCGACGAGGCGCAGGTCGGCCTCGGGTGGCAACGTGCCCACGAGGTCGCGGGCGAGCACGACCTTGCTGACGCGGCCGTCGCCGATGGCGTCGACGCCCCGCGCCACGGCCTGCCCGTAACCGTCGGCACCCAGGGCGCCGTCGACCAGCGAGAGGCGGACGGAGGCGCCGACCGGCTTCCCCGCCGGCAGCTCGGCCCCGTCCACCCGCGTGATCCAGGCGACCCCGTCGCGCCGTCCGATGACGATGCTCGGGACGATCAGCACGCTCGTCTCGGCGGACTCGTCGTCGAACGCGAACGAGCCGAACGCGACCAACCCGGTGCCGGGCACGCCGACCTCGTCGTGGACCGTGGCGGCGGCCGCCACGGCGCGCCAGGCATCGGCGGCCTCGGTCATGCGACCGGGCCCGGAGAACTCGAGACGGAGGGCCTCGCCGACGCCCGCCATGCCCGCCCCGCCGCGGACGAAGACCAGCGGACGCGCCCGGTCGACGACGTCGAGCAACGGGCTGACGTGGTCGATGCGCGTGGTGCGGACGGCGAGTGACGGAACGCGGGACGCGGGGGACTTCACTCGTCGACCCTACTCGGGACACCCCCAGTGCTTGACGGTAGGATCCACCATCGTGACCAAGGCCGACATGAACAAGCAACCCGACGAGGTCGCCTCGATGTTCGACGGCGTCGCGCGCCATTACGACCGCACGAACGACGTGCTCTCGGCGGGCAACGCCGTCCTGTGGCGCATCGCCACGGTCAAGGCGATCGGTGCCGGTCCGGCCGACAAGGTCCTCGACATCGCGGCGGGCACGGGCACCAGTTCGGCGGCCATCGCCCAGCGGGGTGCCGAGGTCGTCGCCCTCGACTTCTCCAAGGGCATGGTCGAGGTCGGCCGCGAACGCCACCCCGAGCTCGAGTTCGTCGAGGGCAACGCCGAGTCGCTGCCCTTCGACGACGACACCTTCGACGCCGTCACCATCTCGTTCGGGCTGCGCAACGTCAACCGGCCCAAGGTCGCACTCGCCGAGATGAACCGCGTGCTCAAGCCCGGCGGCCGCCTCGTCGTCTGCGAGTTCTCCACCCCGCCGTTCGGTCTGCTGCGTGCCGCGTACCGTGCCTACCTCAGGTACGGCATGCCCCTCGTCGCCAAGCTCACCAGCAGCAACGGTCCGGCCTACTCGTACCTCGCCGAGTCCATCGAGCAGTGGCCCGAGCAGCAGGTCCTCAGCCAGTGGCTCCGCGGCGCCGGGTTCACCCGCGTCGCCCACCGCGACCTCAGCTTCGGCATCGTCGCCCTGCACCGCGGACGCAAGCCGGCCTCGGCTGCCGCGCGCGCCTCCTCGCGGTCGAAGCGGGCCTCGTCGTGAACGCCGGTGCACCTCCCGCGCAGCGCAACTCGCTGGGTCGATCGCTCGGTCTCGGCGAGAAGCTCTTCGCGACGCCGACCGAGCGTCGCTTCGTCGCCGCCGTCGACGACGGCCTCGAGCTCGTCGAAGAAGGGTTGCTGCGAGAGATCGCCTTCGCCGACGACATCGCCGACGCCACGACGCGGTACCTGCTCGCCGCGGGCGGCAAGCGCGTCCGACCGACGCTGACCCTGCTCATCGCCCAGTTGGGCGACGGCGCGACGCCCGGCATCGTCGCCTCGGCCCAGGCCACCGAGATCACCCACCTCGCCTCGCTCTACCACGACGACGTCATGGACGAGGCGCAGATGCGTCGTGGCGTCCCCAGCGCCCAGACCGTGTGGGGCAACAACGTCGCGATCCTCGCCGGCGACCTGCTGTTCGCCCGCGCCAGCACGATCGTCTCGGGGCTCGGCCAAGAGGCCATCCTGCTGCAGGCCGAGACCTTCGAACGGCTCTGCCTCGGGCAGCTCCACGAGACGGTCGGTCCGCGCGAGGGCGACGACCCGATCGCCCACTACATCGACGTGCTCGCCGACAAGACGGGGTCGCTCATCTCGACCGCCGCGCGTGCCGGCGTCATGTTCAGCGGGGCACCGCGTGAGTACCTCGCACCCGTCGCCGAGTTCGGCGAGAAGATCGGCATCGCCTTCCAGCTGATCGACGACGTCATCGACCTGTCCGACCAGCCCGCCGAGACCGGCAAGAAGGCCGGCACCGCCCTGCGGGCGGGTGTCGTCACGCGGCCGGTGCTGTCCCTGCGTCAGCAGGCGCAGACCGACCTCGAGGCGTCGTCCCTCCTGTCCGAGATCGACCGCATCGTCGACGCCACGCGGGCGGCGGCGCAGCGGTCGAGCGTCGAGCCGACCGCCGAGGGCGGCTCGTCCGCACCGCTCGCCGACGCGACGGCCCACCTCGACGACGAGTTCGCCGACCTGGTCCGACGGGTCCGCGAGCACGAGGTCACCGAACGCACCCGGGTCGAGGCCCACCGCTGGGCCCGCGAGGCCCTCGACGCCCTCGCGCCGTTGCCCGACGGGCCCGTCAAGAAGGCGCCCCCCCGCTTCGCCGCCCGCGTGGTCGAGCGCCCCGCCTGACCGGCCCCGCGCCCCCCCGCCCGTCCCGCCCTCGAGCACCACCGTCCAACCGGCCGGCCCCGCCGAGCCACCCCAGATCTAGGGAGAACCCGTGACCACCTTGCGACTGGCCATCGTCGGCGCCGGACCGGCCGGCATCTACGCCGCCGACATCCTCGCGAAGGCCGAGAAGGCCTTCGACGTCTCGATCGACCTCTTCGAGCAGCTGCCGGCCCCCTACGGTCTCGTGCGCTACGGCGTGGCCCCCGACCACCCCCGCATCAAGGGCATCGTCAACGCCCTGCGCGACGTCCTCGACAGCGGTGACATCCGGGTCTTCGGCAACGTCCGCTACGGCGTCGACATCGGGCTCGACGACCTGCGCAAGCACTACAACGCCGTCATCTTCTCGACCGGTGCCATCAAGGACGCCGACCTCGACATCCCCGGCATCGACCTCGAGGGCAGCTACGGCGCGGCCGACTTCGTCAGCTGGTTCGACGGTCACCCCGACTTCCCCCGCACCTGGCCGCTCGACGCGACGTCGGTCGCCGTCGTCGGCGTCGGCAACGTCGCCCTCGACGTGTCGCGCATCCTGGCGAAGCACGCCGACGACCTGCTGCCCACCGAGATCCCCGACAACGTCTACGCGGGTCTCAAGCAGTCGTCGATCACCGACGTGCACGTCTTCGGTCGCCGGGGCCCCGCACAGGTCAAGTTCACGCCGCTCGAGCTGCGCGAGCTCGGCGAGGTGCGCGACGTCGACATGATCGTCTACGACGAGGACTTCGACCACGACGAGGCGTCGAAGACGGCCATCGCGACCAACAAGCAGGTCTTCGTCATCGACAAGGTGCTGAACCAGTGGCGGCAGCGCGAGGTCGGCACGGCGTCGCGTCGCCTGCACCTGCACTTCTACGCCAAGCCCGTCGAGGTCGTCGGCGACGCCGACGGTCGTGTCGCGGCCTTCCGGTACGAGCGCACCCGGCCCGACGGCCAGGGCGGCGTCGAGGGCACGGGCGAACTGCGCGACGTGCCGATCCAGGCCGTCTACCGCGCGGTCGGCTACTTCGGCTCGCCCCTCGACGGCATCCCCTTCGACGAGCGCCGCGGCGTGATCCCGAACCACGAGGGCCAGGTGATGGACGACGACAACCAGATCGTCCCCGGCGTCTACGCCACCGGGTGGATCAAGCGCGGCCCCGTCGGCCTCATCGGTCACACGAAGTCCGACGCGATGGAGACCGTCAAGCACCTCATCAACGACCAGGCCAGCTGGTGGCAACCGGTCGACCCGTCCGACGAGGCCATCCCGGCCCTGCTCGAGCAGCGAGGCGTCGAGTACACCGACCTCGAGGGCTGGCACCGGCTCGACGAGCACGAGATCGCTCTCGGCGGTTCGCACGAGCACGAGCGTGCCCGGGTCAAGGTCGTCGAGCGTGACGAGATGGTGCGCGTCTCGCGCGCCGTCGAAGCGGAGTCCACGCCGGCCTGACCTCCCCGGTCGCCCGCACCGCGCCTCCTCGGCTCCCCTCGACGGGGGAACCGAGGAGGCGCGCGGTCGTCACCGACCTCGGTGGTCGTCGGTAAGGTGGTCCCCATGGCAGACAGTTCCTTCGACGTGGTCAGCAAGGTCGACAAGATGGAGGCCGACAACGCCCTCCACCAGGCCCAGAAAGAGATCGAGCAGCGGTACGACTTCAAGGGCGTCGGCGCCTCGGTCGACTGGAGCGGCGAGAAACTGCTGCTGAAGGCCGCCACCGAAGAGCGCGTCAAGGCCGTGCTCGACGTGCTCGAGTCGAAGTTCATCAAGCGCAGCATCAGCCTCAAGCACCTCGACGTCGGTGAGCCCTTCGCCAGCGGCAAGGAGTACCGCATCGAGGCGTCCCTCAAGCAGGGCATCGAGCAGGACGCGGCGAAGAAGATCGGCAAGATCATCCGCGACGAGGCCCCCAAGAGCGTGAAGAGCCAGATCCAGGGCGACGAGCTGCGCGTGCAGTCCAAGAGTCGTGATGACCTCCAGGCCACCATGGCGCTGTTGAAGAAGGCCGACCTCGACGTCGACCTGCAGTTCGTCAACTTCCGCTAGTCACCCGCGGCACACGGCTCCGAGGTCCCGTCCATGGTCGAACCCGCCTGGGTGGCGCCGACGATCGCCGTGCTGGGCATCGTGCTCGACATCGCGATCCGGGTGTTCGCGATCGTCTACGTGCCGATCAACCGGCGGCCGCAGACGGCCACCGCGTGGTTGCTCGCGATCTTCCTGATCCCGTACGTCGGGTTCGTCCTCTTCCTCTTGATCGGCAGCACCAAGTTGCCCGCGCGGCGTCGTGAGAAGCAGAGCGAGATCAACAAGTACATCATCGAGACGACCGAGGGCATGGAGCGCGTCAAGCGCGACCACCCGTGGCCGGCCTGGCTCGACTCGGTGGTCGAACTCAACCGCACGCTCGGTGCCATGCCCCTGGTCGGCGGCAACACCGGCGAGATGCACACCGACTACGACGAGTCCATGGCGGCCATGGTCGAGGCGATCGACGAGGCCCACCGCTACGTCCACGCCGAGTTCTACATCACGAGCCTCGACCGCACGACGGAGCCGTTCTTCCTCGCGCTCGAGAACGCCCGTCGACGGGGCGTCACGGTCCGAGTGCTGATGGACCACATCGCCAGTCGGGGGTACCCGGGTTACCGCAAGGCGCGACGACGGCTGGACGCGATGGGCGTGCAGTGGCAGCTCATGCTGCCCGTGCTGCCGTTGCGGGGCAAATACCAGCGACCCGATCTGCGCAACCACCGCAAGCTGCTCGTCATCGACGGCCGCGTGGCCTTCACGGGCTCGCAGAACATGGTCGAGAAGAGCTACCAGAAACGCAAGAACAAGCGACGCGGCCTCGAGTGGAAGGACTTCATGGTCCGATTCGAGGGCCCCATCGTCGCGGGCATCAACGCCCTGTTCGTCACCGACTGGTACAGCGAGACCGACGAGCTGCTCCTCCGCGAGACCGACCCCGTGCACACGGCCGACCGGCTCGAGACGATCGACTGCCAGGT
The DNA here is from genome assembly GCF_001297205.1 of Frigoribacterium sp. RIT-PI-h. Taxonomy (NCBI): domain Bacteria; kingdom Bacillati; phylum Actinomycetota; class Actinomycetes; order Micrococcales; family Microbacteriaceae; genus Frigoribacterium; species Frigoribacterium sp. RIT-PI-h. The sequence continues at coordinate 45,169 of NZ_LHOZ01000070.1, forward strand.
GGTGCCGAGCGGGCCGGGTTTCGACGGCGAGAACAACCTGCGGCTGTTCAACTCGCTGCTCTACAGCGCGCAGGAGCGCATCATCATCACGAGTCCCTACTTCGTGCCCGACGAGTCGATGCTCTACGCCGTCACGACGGCAGCCCAGCGGGGGCTCGAGGTGCAGCTCTTCGTCAGCGAGATCGGCGACCAGCCGGTGGTGTACCACGCGCAGCGCTCCTACTACGAGGCCCTGCTGCGGTCGGGGGTCCGCATCTTCCTCTACCGCTCGCCGACGGTGTTGCACGCCAAGCACTTCTCGATCGACGACGAGGTCGCCGTCATCGGCTCGAGCAACATGGACATGCGGTCCTTCAGCCTCAACCTCGAGATCTCGATCATGGTGCGAGGACGTGAGTTCGTCAGCCGGTTGCGTGAGGTCGAGCAGACGTACCGCGACTCGAGCCGCGAACTGTTCCTCGACGAGTGGCTCGCGCGCCCCTTCCGCTCGAAGGTCCTCGACAACGTCGCCCGCCTCACCTCCGCCGTCCAGTGACCGCCCCGCTCCGCCCCTGACCCACGTGTGCAAATCGCGACAACTCCGTCGGGACACGCCGACAGAACGTGGTGCGACGCGGCGCGAGGCCAGTGATTGTCGGGTTCGGTCCGCCCCGGTGAGCGGGCGAGGTCGGGTTCGGCCCGCAGGGGTGTCTCGACGCTGCTGCGCCCGGCGCGCCACCGACGGGAGATGCGGGCCGGCCGACGTGAGAGATGCCGCCCCGGCTAACGCCCGAGGGTCATGCGGACGGCCTGGCGAACAGAGGGCCAGTCGAAGAGCACCTGCGGGTACGTGACCTCGAGGACGACGAAGCCGAGGCCGGTGATGTGCACGATCCGTTCACGGTCGCGGTTGTAGACACTCGGCGAGGAATGGTGTTCCTTGCTCACGCACTCGAGCACGAGCCAGCCGTCGATCAGCAGGTCGACGCGCGTGTGGTCGTCGACCCACACCTGCGGCTCGGCCCGGATGCCGTCACGAGCGAGAAGGAGGCGCGCGATCGATTCGGTCCCGGACTCGGCTCGGGGATCGATCATGGTGACGAGCCCCCGGGCCGAGCGTCGCGTCGCCAGGAGGCGTGAGACCTCGTCGAGGCCGGGTCGCTGCATCGGCAACAGCCTGAGGGCGGAGTCGACGATGGCTGCGGCATGCTCCGGTGGCTCGTGGAGCGGGACCTGGGCCGCCGCCCGGCCCGGCGAGGCCATCAGTCGTTCCGCGCGGCGATCGAACCGCGACAGGTCTCGCAGGACGAGCACGTCGTCCCGGTCCGGGTCGAGTCGTTCCCCGGCGTCGTCCGGGTCCCGGAGATCGCGGGCGTTGTGCGGAACGGAGACGACCAGGCGCGGGCTCGGGGGAACCCAGGCGCCTCGATGCGCGAGAGACGAGGCTCCCGCCAACGCGCCTCCTACCCGTGCCGCCCGGATGACGTCGACCGGGAGGTCGACGAGCGCGTACAGCCCGTGCCGGATGCGAAGGATCTCGCCGGCGCGCCACGACGACTCCACCTGGCGTCGGGTCAGCCCGGTCGCGAGCAGTTCCCGCCGGTGGGCCAGGGAGCCCAGGCGCCGTACGGTGGCCGCGACGAGGGGGGTCATGTGAGCAGCTTGGTCGTGACGGCGCCCCCGGAAGGCCGGGCGCCGGGGGATGTGGATGACGAGCAGGTCGAGACTGCTGTGGGGGAGACGAGCGACGGCGTCTGCGCGCTCGCAGGTGGATGCGGGCCGATCCCGACCTCCCGAGCCGCTCACGGGGTGCCGAACCCGACCATCCAGTCGCCGAACGGCTCGTCGCACCACCGGACATCGGCGTGTCGGCGGCATGTTGTCGCGATTTGCACAGCGGGCCGGGGCGGAGCGGGGCGTGACGGGGGAGTGGTCGTAAGGGGGCTCGGGAGGCTGTATATTTGTCTGGCGCCTCCGGTCGGTGATCACACGGGCTGGGCGTGCATGGCAAGTTACCCAAGCGGCCAAAGGGATCTGACTGTAAATCAGCCGGCGTAGCCTTCGGGGGTTCGAATCCCTCACTTGCCACGGTTGCCCCACAAGAACGGACTCGCTCGTCGAGTCCGTTCTTGCGTTACCGGGCGCCTCACCCCCAGGAGGACCCGTGTCCATCACCCCGACCCCCGCCGAGTTGCTCGAGATCGCCGCCGTCGTCGCGCACGAGGCCGCCGAACTGGCAGCCCGCCGTCGATCCGAGGGGGTCGAGGTCGCCGAGACCAAGAGCAGTGCCGTCGACGTCGTGACGCACACCGACCGGGAGGTCGAGGCATTCGTCCGGGGTCGTCTGGCCGAGCTGCGTCCCGGCGACGGCTTCTTCGGTGAAGAGGGCGAAGCCGACGATTCGACCACGGGTCTCACCTGGGTCGTCGACCCCATCGACGGCACCGTCAACTTCCTCTACGGCATCCCGCAGTGGGCCGTGAGCATCGCCGTGGTCGAGGGCGGCCCCGATCCGCTCACCTGGCGCGCCCTCGCGGCGGTCGGCGCCCACCCGCCGCCGGGCGAGACCCTCCCCGCGCCCGCCGGCGGCGGGGCGGGGTTGGGCGGGCATCGTCTCGGGGGCGCCCCCCCGGCGCCCGCGGGCTGCCCCGCCGGGCGGCGGGGTTCCCCTGCGCCGCCGCCCGCCGTGTCGAGCACGCGGAGGCGTTGGTCCGGATGGTCGGGCGCGTCCGTGACCTGAGGCGCCTGGGGGCGGCCTCGCTCGACCTCTGCGCCGTCGCGGCGGGGCGGGTCGACGCCTACGTCGAGCGGGGGCTCAAGCCCGGGGATCACGCGGCGGGTGCGCTCGTGGCCGCTGAGGCAGGCGCCGGCGTCCGCGGAGAGGTCGGCGAGGCCCCCAGCGAATCGCTGACCTTCGTGGCGGCCCCCAGCATCGCCCGCGCCCTCGCCACCCTCGTCGTCGAGGCCGGCATCTGACGGGGAACACCCTCGTCGCGCACACGTCGTCGCACGTTGTCATACTGTGTTTCAACTGTACATATCCACATTGACACCCGAACACGGGTAGCCATTCGTTCACCGACCGGCTACCCTGGTGAGGTCGTTACTGATCCGTGATCATCGCGTGATGCACTCCTCGGCGGCCTCCTCCGAAGGTCCGCATCGAGACCGTGCCACGATCACCAGTGACGGCCGTGAAGACGACGGTGCACCCACCGTCCGATCCCGATCACCCCGAGGACCCATCACACGTGACGAAGTACCAGCAGATCGCCGAGCCCGACGGCGACGGAACCCCGTCGCGTCGCGCCACCGACGACCTCACGGGCACCGGTTCGCTGAGCGTCGCTCCGACCGTCCCCGCCGTGGCCGACGCCCCCGTCTACCTCACCCGTCGTGAAGCCCGCGAGGCCGAGCGCCGCGCCGCCCAGGTCGCCGTGACGACGAGCGCCGCAGCGGCGGAGGTCCCTGCCGCGCCGACTCCTCCGGCCGCCGTCGTCGAGCACGTGGCCGAGGCCCCGACGCCGACGGCCCCGACAGCGGCGACCGAGCCCGTCTCGCCGAGGCGTGCCGCGCGGCTCGCCGCCGAGTCCGGCACCCGTCCTGCTGCCGCCGGACGCACCAAGGCGGCCCGCACACAGCGCCCCGCCGCTCGCCGCGAGGCACCCGTCCGCGCACCCCGCACGGCCGGGGCGACGTTCCGTCGCAACACCAAGCGGGTCACCGTCGTCGGAGCGATGCTCTTCGCCGGGTCGATGCTCGTGGCCACCTCGGTGCCCGCCAACGCCTTCTTCGTCGACACCCCCACGCAGACGGCCGCCAAGAAGGCCGCCGACTCGCAGAGCTACACGGCAGCAGCGCCCTCGGCAGACGGTACGGCCGGCATCTCGCGGGACGGCTACTCGGTCACCGAGATGAAGGCCGTCTCCGAGTACGCCTCGACGAGTGCCAGCACGTTCTCCAACGACGTCAACGGCACGGTGCAGTGGCCGTTCCAGACAGGTGTGCCGATCAGCAGCGGTTTCGGTGCCCGTCAGGTCGCCAACTGCGGCTTCTGCTCGACATTCCACCAGGGTCTCGACTTCGTCCCCGGTGCCGGCTCGCCGATCCAGTCGATCGCCGACGGCGTCGTCAGCAAGGTCGACGGTCCCTCCGGTGCCCTGGGCAACAACGTGTGGATCGACCACGTCGTCAACGGCCAGAAGGTCACCAGCGTCTACGCGCACATGCAGACCGGTTCGGTCGAGGTCCGCGAGGGCGAGACCGTCACGGTCGGCACCATCATCGGCAAGGTCGGCAGCACGGGCAACAGCACCGGGGCCCACCTGCACTTCGAGATCGTGATCGGCGGCGTGCCCGTCGACCCGTATCCCTGGCTCCAGGCCAACACGAACTGACCCCCGCGCCCCCGCGACCGCGGTGAGCACGAGAAGAGCCCCACCTGGTGCCAGGTGGGGCTCTTCGGTTGTCGCGTGCCTACGACGTGGTCGCGAGCCAGACCGTCGCATTGGGCGGCAGGGCCGGCCCGTCGACGACCATGGTGGCCAGCAGCACCTCGGCCACGGGCAACTCGACGGGGACGTCGCCCATGTTGGTCACGACGGTGACGCCCTGGCTGCGGAACGCGACCACGTCGGGCCCGAAGCCGTCGAGCCAGGTCAGGGTGCCCGCACCGAGCTCGTGGTCGGCCCGGAGGCGCAGTGCCCGCGTGTAGAGCTCGAGCGTCGAGCCGGCCACGCCCCGCTGCTCGTCGCGGGCGTACGTCGACCAGTCGGCGGGCTGGGGCAACCAGGAGGCGCCGGTCGCGTTGAAGCCGAAGGCCGGCTCGGTCGCGGACCAGGGCAGCGGCACGCGGCAGCCGTCCCGGCCGTAGCGCTCCCCGTCCGTGCGGAACCACGTGGGGTCCTGTCGGGAGTCGTCGGGCAGGTCGATCGCCTCGGGCAGGCCGAGTTCTTCACCCTGGTAGACGTAGGCGCTGCCGGGGAGGGCCAGCATGAGCGCCGACGCGGCTCGGGCCCTGGCCAGCCCGAGCTCGGGGACGGGAAGCCCCTCGCTCTTCGGTCCGATGCCGTACCCCTGCGGGTTCTCGGCCGAGAGGGCGAGCCGGCTGGCGTGCCGGACGACGTCGTGGTTGCTCAGCACCCAGGTGCTCGGGGCCCCGACGCTCGAGAACGTCTGGATCGACGCGTCGACGACCTCACGGACGGCCGGGGCCGACCATCCGGTCTCGAGGTAGGCGAAGTTGAAGGCCTGGTGCATCTCGTCGGGGCGCACCCAGTCGGCGAGACGCGAGAGCGGTTCGACCCAGGCCTCGGCGACGAGCACCCGGTCGCCCGGGTACTCGGCGAGGACCGTGTGCCACTCGCGGTAGATCTCGTGCACGCCCTCCTGGCCCCAGTACGGCGGGGGAGCGGAGTCGCCCTGACCGCCGCCCATGCTGCCGGAGTCGGCGGGAGGCGTGTAGTCGGGCAGGCCCTCGGCCTTGACCATGCCGTGTGCGACGTCGACCCGGAATCCGTCGACGCCGCGGTCGAGCCAGAAACGCAGCACGTCGACGAACTCGTCGCGCACGCGGCGGTTCGTCCAGTCGAGGTCGGGTTGCGACGAGTCGAACAGGTGCAGGTACCACTGACCCGGTCGGCCGTCGGCCTCGGTCACGCGGGACCAGGCCGGGCCGCCGAAGATCGACTGCCAGTTGTTCGGCGGAAGGTCGCCGTCGGGGCCGCGACCGTCACGGAACAGGTAGCGGCCGCGGGCGGCCGAACCCGGAGCCGAGGCGAGGGCCTCGCGGAACCACGCGTGGTCGCTCGAGGTGTGGTTCGGCACGACGTCGACGATCACGCGCAGGCCCAGCTCGGTGGCCCGGGCGCGGAGGGCGTCGAAGTCGTCGAGGGTGCCGAACAGCGGGTCGACGTCACGGTAGTCGGCCACGTCGTAGCCCGCGTCGCGCTGCGGCGAGGTGTAGAACGGCGACAGCCAGACCGCGTCGACGCCGAGCTCGCCGAGGGCGTCGAGGCGCGACGTGATGCCGGGGAGGTCTCCGACGCCGTCGCCGTCGCCGTCGGCGAACGACCGCGGGTAGACCTGGTAGATGACGGCGGTGCGCCACCATTCGTGGCCCTGGTCGGCGGTCGTCGCGGTGCCCTCGAGCGGGGCGGTCGGGGTCAGCGTGTCGGTCTCGGCCGGTTCTCGTGTGGACATGCGGCCACGATACGGCAGGCCCCCGACGCGGCATCGGCTACGGTCGTGGTCAGAGCACCCGGGGCGCGAGCTCCCGGGCACGAGCACCCGCGACACGATTGGCACGATCCTGAACCCTGCGACCGACCTCGTGACGGCCGACCTGCCCGCCGGCACCCGGCCGTTCCCGCTCGCGCTCGGGACCAACGTCTTCGGTTGGACGGTCGGCGCCCCCACCGCCCTCGAGGTGCTCGACCTCTTCGCCGACGACGGCGGTCGCGTCGTCGACACGGCCGACGTCTACTCGGCGTGGCTGCCGGGCAACTCCGGGGGCGAGTCCGAGGCGATCATCGGTCGCTGGCTCGCCCGACCGGGCAACCGCGACCGGGTCGTGCTGAGCACCAAGTGCGGGCAGCACCCCGACGCCCCCGGCCTCTCACGCGCCAGCATCCGCGCGGCGGTCGAGGCGTCGCTGCGCCGTCTGCGCACCGACCACGTCGACTTCTACTTCACGCACTTCGACGACGACGAGACGCCGCTCGACGAGACCGTGGGCGCGCTCAGCGAGCTCGTCGACGAGGGCAAGATCCTCTGCGCCGGGGCGTCCAACTACACCGGAGCGCGCCTCCGTCAGGCCCTCGCGATCGCCGACCGCGACGGACTGCACCCGTTCCGGTTGGTCCAGGTCGCGTACAACCTGGTGCGTCGCGCCGAGTACGAGAGCGACGTCGCGGCGATCGTCGACCACTACGACCTCGCCGTGCTGCCGCATTCGTCCCTGGCGAGCGGGTTCCTGACGGGCAAGTACCGGCACGAGGCCGGTCGCGGGGACTCCCCTCGGGGCAGCCGGGCCCTCAGCTACATCACCCCGCAGAACCAGGGCACCCTCGAGGTCGTCGTCGAGATCGCCGAGCGGCTCGACGTCCAACCGGGCGCCGTGGCCGTGGCCTGGCTGGCGTCACGCGACAACGTCATCGGCGCCCTCGGCAGCGCCCGCACCCCCCGACAGCTCGAGGGCCTGCTCGACGCCGCCCGGGTCGAGCTGACCGAGGGCGATCTGGCGTCGCTCGAGGCCGTCTCGCGTCCGCTCGACTGACGCTCGACTGACGCTCGTCCGACCCACGGCACGGCCTCAGCGGCCGGCGACGTCCGACACGCCCGCGCCCTCGGGGGCGGGCCCCAGCGGCACGACCGTCCCCGTGCTCGGGTCCCAGCGTCTCAGCTGCGACAGCAAGACCGGCCGGGTCGACGGGGCGTCGGCGTCGGCGAGGGCGTCGACGGCCCGGGCCACCTGGTCGGGAGTCAGGCGCGACGCGAGCGTGACGTGGGGGGTCCACCGACCGGGGGTGGTGTGCGGGACGTCCCCCGCGCCTCCCAGGCTCTCGTGCACGCGCGCGTGGAGGTCCAGCAGCTCGCCGGTCACGACCACCGGCCGCACCAGCACGAGCCCACGTGGAGGAGCGCCGAAGAGCAGCAGCCCGCCGAGCTCGGCCGGCAGCGGCAGCGCCGCCGACAGGGGCAGGAGGCGCGGGTCGGCTGCCGGGTCGAGGCCGGGTCGTGCCACCAGGGTGACGTGGGGCGCGTTCGACGTCCCCGCGTGGTCGCCCTGCGACGGCAGACCCGCCGCGGACAACACGCTCCATTCGTCACGGACGGCCTCGTCGGAGGTCGGGTCGAGCAGGAGTTCGAGGCTGTGCACCCGTCGATCCTGCCCCGGACACGCTTCGCCGGGCCGGGTCGGCACGTGGCGTCAGCACCCCGTTCGCTCTGCTACCCTTGTCTGGTGCCAATCGGCAGCGGCCTGGGTCGCTCGCCTGGTGGTCACGCCCCGATAGCTCAGTGGTAGAGCACTTCCATGGTAAGGAAGGGGTCGTCAGTTCAATCCTGACTCGGGGCTCTGGCTGTCTCGGTCCCGTCCCGGTGTGATGCCGGCAGGGCCCGCAGCTTGCGGCGGGGTAGCTCAGTTGGTTAGAGCACACGGCTCATAATCGTGGTGTCGCGGGTTCAAGTCCCGCCCTCGCTACCGCAGGCCCGGATCTCTCACGAGTTCGGGCCTTCGTCGTCGGTGCCCGTCGATCGGGGCCCGTCGATGCGTGCAGGTCGTCGCGACCCGTCGATCGGCCCCGGCCCGCCCGGGGGCGAGGCCGGTGCGCCGCGCCCAGGCGCCAGGCCTACGATGAGGCATGGCCGTGAGCATCCGCAGCATCGGCACCGCGGTGCCCCCGACCGTCATCCGACAAGACGACGTTCGCGAGATCTTCGCCACCCAGCCCGGCCTCGGCCGCCTCGGGCAGCGCATCGTCGGCGCCGCGTTCGGCGCCTCGGCCATCGAGACCCGGCACACCGTCGTCGACGAGCTCGACCGGCAGCCGCGCGAGGGCGAGTCGACGTTCTACGACGCCGCGTCGAACGAGATCCTCCGACCCGGCACCGGCGCGCGCAACCAGGTCTACGTGGACCGGTCGCCCGAGCTCTTCCTCGACGCCGCTCGTGCCGCCCTCGCGGGGGCGCCCGACCTCGGTCCCGACGACGTCACGCACGTGATCAGCGTCTCGTGCACCGGCTTCTTCGCCCCCGGGCCCGACTACCTGCTCGTGCGGGGCCTCGGGCTGTCGCCGTCGACGCGTCGCCACCACCTGGGCTTCATGGGCTGCTACGGCGCCTTCCCGGCCCTCGCCGCGGCACGGGACTTCTGCCTCGCCGACCCGGAGGCGGTCGTGCTCGTCGTCTGCGCCGAACTCTGCACGCTGCACCTGCGCAGTTCCGACGACCCCGACTCGATCGTCGCCTCGTCGGTGTTCGCCGACGGTGCCGCCGCCGCGGTGGTGACCGCCCGTCCGGCGCCGTCGGGCTCCGTCGTGCTCGACCTCGACGTGCTCGAGACGGTGCTCACCCCGGTCGGCGAGACCGACATGGCGTGGACCATCGGCGACCTGGGCTTCGACATGGTGCTCAGCAGCTACGTGCCGCAGATCATCGAGCTGCACATCGACTCGGCCCTGGCACCGCTCTTCGAGGCCGGCGGCGTCGGCGTCGGCGACGTCGACCTCTGGGCCGTCCATCCGGGCGGGCGCAGCATCCTCGACCGGGTGCAGCAGCAGCTCGGGTTGACGGACGCCCACCTGGCCCCTTCGCGCGACGTCCTGCGCGACTACGGCAACATGTCCAGCGCGACCGTCCTCTTCATCCTCGCCGAACTGCTGGCCGGCCCCGCCGCCCCGTCGCGACGTGTGGGTGCGATGGCGTTCGGCCCCGGGCTGACCGTCGAGACCGCGCTGATGACGCGACGCGCGGTCTCGTGAGCGCGACCCGCACCTCCTCGGCTCCGTCGATCGCGGTGCGGCCGCCCTGGTGGCCCGACCTGTCGCGACGGGGCGTCGACCTCGTCGAGCTCATGGACGACCCGGGCTGCGACCTCGGGCTGCTGAACGCCACCTACCGGGCCTTCCCCGTCGTGAACGGTCTCGTCGCGGGGTGGCGTGGGGTGTACCTCCGCCGCCTGCGCCCGGTGCTGTCCGCCGAGAGGGGCACACGGCTGCTCGCCCTCGGGTCCGGCGGCGGCGCCCCGCCCCGTGCCCTGGCGGGGGGGGCCCGCCGCGACGGCTTGGCGCTCGAGGTCGTGGCCGTCGACCCCGACGACCGGGCCCACGCCTTCGCGGTGTCGCGCCCCGTGCCGGCCGGTGTCGAGTTCCGGCGGGCGCCGAGCACCCAGCTCGTCGCGGCGGGCGAGACCTTCGACGTGGTCGTGTCGAACCACGTGCTGCACCACCTCGACGACGAGGCCCGGGCGGCCGTGCTCGACGACAGCTCCCGGCTGGCCACCCGCCTCGTGCTGCACGCCGACATCGAGCGGGCCCGCGGGGCGTACCTCGCCTACCGGGCCGCGACCTGGCCGTGGCGGACACGATCGTTCGTCCACGTCGACGGACTGTTGTCGATCCGGCGCAGCTTCACCCCGGGCGCGTTGGTCGACGTGGCTCCCCGCGGCTGGCCCGTCGTCCGGCCGTGGCCCTTCCGCCTGCTGCTCGTCCGCGAGAACGACGCCGCCGTCCCCGGAGGTGCCGACCGTGCGGACGCATGACGTCCTGATCGTCGGTGGCGGACCCGTCGGGGTGATGCTCGCCGTCGCACTGGCGGATCGCGGCCTCGACGCCGTCGTCTGGGAGGCGCGGGGCGACGACCCGGCGCACCCTCGCGCCCTCGGCGGGCATCCGCCCTCGATCGACCTGTTCGACCGGCCCGGCCCCGCGGACGACCTGCTCGCCGACGCCGTCCGCATCCGCAAGGGGATCGCCCGCAGCGGCACCCGGACGGTGGGCGTCGTGCCGTTCGACCGGGCGTCGTCCCGGTGGCCGTTCGTCGCCGCCGTGCCGCAGGACCGCACCGAGGCCGTGCTGCGGACGGGGCTCGCCGCGCGGCGGGACGACGCCCTGCGCCGGGGTGTGCGGTTCGTCGGGCTCGAGCAACGCGACGAGGACGTCGTCGTCCGGGGAGTCGACGACGAGGGTCCGGTGGTCGTCGCCGCCCGGTTCGTCGTCGGGGCCGACGGCACGCGCAGCGCCGTCCGCGCCGCCCTGGGCGTCGACACCAGGGACCGGGACCTGCCCGACCGCTACGTCATGGGCGATTTCGCCGACACGACCGGCCACGGCCCCGACGCGGTGATCCACCTCGAGCGCACCGGGGTGGTCGAGTCGTTCCCGTTGCCCGCGGGGAGGCGACGGGTCGTGGTCCACGCCGGGTCGGCGCACGGGCCGTCCGCCCCGGTGTCCGCGGACGACGTCGCGCGCCTCGTGTCGGATCGCACCGGGTCGCCCGTCGACCCGGCGACCTCGACCATGAGCAGCGCGTTCGGCGTCCGACGACGGCTGGCCACCCGGACGGTCGTCGGCCGCGTCGTGCTGATCGGTGACGCCGCCCACGAGATCAGCCCCATCGGCGGCCAGGGCATGAACCTCGGCTGGCTCGACGGTCACGCGCTCGAGACCGTGATCGCCGCGGCGGTCAAGCGGAGGGGCGGCCGGGTGCTCGACCCGACGACGTTCGCCCGCTTCGAGGCCGGCCGCGCCCGCGCCGCCGCCCGCGCCGCCCGTCGGGCCGGGTGGAACGCCGCCCTCGGTCGACCCGTCGGGGGGGGCGCGGGGCGGGCCCGCGACCGGGTGCGCGGGGCGGTGCGGCGGGCCCCGAGCCGACACGGGCTCGCGTCGGTCTGCGCGATGCGCTGGGCCTGACGCGTCCGGCCCATGCCGTTGCCCTGTCCGCCGCGGCGCGTCGGTCTCAGGCGACGATCGTGCCGCCGCTGAGGGCGAGCTGCACCACGAGCAGAACGGCCGCGACCATGATCAGCCGGAAGAGGGTCCTGTCGACGCGTCCCGCGAGCACGAGGCGCACGCCGACGACGGCGATGACGAGGGTCACGACGGTGCCGATCACCGCAGCCGTGAGGCCCGGCGTCGACGAGCTGCCGGTCAGCTGGCCCGAGAGCAGCAGGACGGCCGCGACGGCCAGGGCCGCGAACGCGGTGATCCCCGACACCGTGCGTCCGAGGCGGTGCGGCAGCCCCGCGATGCCGGTGCGCGCGTCGTCGTCCAGATCGGGCAGCACGTTGGTGAAGTGGATCGCGACGCCGAACACCGCTCCGACGGCCACGGCCCAGGCGGCGGACGGCGACGGCGGGACCGCGGCGAGGGTGGCGACGGCGGGCAGCAGGCCGAAGCTGACGACGAACGGCACCACCGAGACCGGTGTGCGCTTGAGCCCGAGGTCGTACGCCCACCCCGAGGCCACGAGCACCAGGTGCGCCGTGCCGGCGGCCGGCCCCAACGCGTACGACGGCACGAGCATCAGGACTCCGCAGACCACCGCAGCGGTGCGGACGGCCGACACGCTCACGCGGCCCTGGGCGACCGGCTTGTCGGTGCGCCCCACGGCGCGGTCGCGTCCGGCGTCGAGCCAGTCGTTGGCGAAGCCGATCGAGGCCTGGCCGAGCAGCACCGCGAGGGCGAGCACCACGAGCCGACCGAGGGGCAGCCCCGAGGAGGCGCCCAGCACGACCGCGAGGAGGGTCACCACGAGCGTCGGCCCGGGGTGCGTCGACCCCAGCAGGGCGGTGGTCCACGAGGCCGGTCCGTCGCGGCGTCCGGAGCGGGAGCCGGCGGCGGAGACCGGAGGCTCGGGGGAGGTCATCCGCTCACCCTAGACGGGCGGAGCCGGTCGGCCCCGGACTCGGACCCGGACCCGGACCCGGACCCGGACCCGGACGACCGTGGTCGGACCCGGGTGGCAGGTCCGACGACGAGAAGAGGTGCACCCGAGTCGGGGGAGGACTCGGATGCACCCCGTCGCACCCTCGGCGCTCGAGGTGCAGGTGGATCAGTACCGGCACGCGCCGGAGGAGGGTGCCCACGTCGAGTTACCATCCCAGACGTGACTGGAGTGTACGACTGCGCGGCCAGGATCGGAAGAGGCCCGGGACCGTCTTTCGTGGAACGGCCCGGGCCTCGTCGGATGGTGGGGCGTCAGGCCCCCCGGCCGGTCTTCTGCTGGAGGCGGTCGATGTGCTCGCTGGCCTCGGCCTTGGTCATGTCGGCGGGCAGCTCTTCGCCGGCCTCGCGGGCGCGGGGGTCGAGGGAGCTCTTCTGCGGGCCGGGGATGGGCTCGTCGCCGGTGACCCCGTCGTCGGGGGCTTTCGGGGCGGGGCTGCCGGGGTCGGGGCGGGCTCCGCCGGGGGTCTCGCCGTGGGCGGGGTTCGAGTTCTCTTCGCGGGCCGGGGCGGCCTGGTCGGTCTGCTCGGTGCTCGTCGTGTCGGTGGTCGTCGCCTCGTCGGACTCGGCCGCTGCCGGGTCGACGGGAGTGATGTCGGGGTCGATGTTCGCGTCGCTCATGCCGTGACCGTACGCCGTGCCCCCGACACCGGGCCGGGCGTCGTACCCCGCTGGTTAGACTCGACCGCGTGTCCGTGAACCCTGATCTGCAAGGGCGGGTCTTCCCGCCGGCCCCGCCCTACCTCGTGGGCCGCGAGAAGGTGCGCGAGTTCGCCCGTGCCACCGGCTCGACGAGCCCCCTGTCGCTCGACGTCGAGGCGGCCCGCGCGGCCGGCCACGGCGACCTCGTCGCCCCGCCGACCTTCGCCGTCGTCGTGCAAGAGGCCACCCTCGCCCAGTTGCTCGCCGCACCCGACGCCGGCATCGACTTCTCCCGCGTCGTCCACGGCGAGCAGCGCTTCTCGCTCTCGCGCCCCATCGTCGCGGGCGACGAGCTCACGGCGACCCTGACCGTCACGAGCGTCAAGACGCTGGGCGGCAACGCGATGGTCACGGCGTCCTCCGACATGCGCGACGTCGAGGGGCGACACGTGGTCACCGCCGTGTCGACGCTCGTCGTCCGCGCCGACGACGAGGCCGCCGCATGAGCGCCCTCGAGGTCGGCCAGGTCGTGGCCGAGAAGACCTACCCCCTGACGCGTGACTCGCTGGTCCGGTACGCCGGGGCGTCGGGCGACTTCAACCCGATCCACTACCGCGACGACGTGGCGGCCGAGGTCGGTCTGCCCGGCGTCCTGGCCCATGGCATGCTCACGATGGGCACCGCCGTGCAGCCGGTCGTCGACTGGCTCGAGGGCGCGGGCGACGACGGCGGCGTGCTCGGCTGGGTGTCGGACTACCAGGTGCGCTTCACGCGTCCCGTCGTGGTCGACCCGACCGCCGGGGCCGAGATCGTCGTCGTCGCGAAGGTGGGCAAGCTCGACGACGAGGCCGGCACGGCGCGCATCGACCTGACCGTCACCTCCGGCGGCCAGACGGTGCTGGGCAAGGCCCAGGTCGTGGTGACGCTGGCGTGACGACCTTCGCCGAGCTCACGACGATGCAGGTGGGTGGCGAGCCCGCCCGCCTCGTCGAGGCGACGCCGACCGACGAACTGCTGGCGGCCGGCCGCGAGGCGTCGCTCGGCGACGACCCCTGGTTCGTCCTGGGCGGCGGGTCGAACCCGGTCGCCTCCGACGCGCCGTTCGACGGCACGGTCGTCCGGGTGGCCACGCGCGGTGTCGAGCGCGTCGAGTCCGACGACGACCGCGTCCACCTGCGCGTCGCCGCCGGCGAGCCCTGGGACGACCTCGTCGCGTACACGGTCGAGCAGGGCTGGTCGGGGCTCGAGGCGCTGAGCGGCATCCCCGGCTCGACGGGCGCCTCGCCGATCCAGAACATCGGCGCCTACGGCCAAGAGGTCGCCTCGACGCTCGTGGCCGTCGACTTCCTCGACGACGACTCCGGTGAGTTCGTCCGCGTCCCCGCGGCCAACCTCGACCTCGGCTATCGCACGAGCGTGTTCAAGCAGGGCCGCCGGGGCGTCGTCACGGCGGTCGAGTTCGCCCTGACGGACCACGGAGGCGCGAGCGAGCAGGTCGCGTACCCGCAGCTCGCGAAGGCCCTCGGCGTCGAACTCGGGGCCCGGGTCTCGGTGGCCGACGTGCGGTCGAGCGTGCTGGCCCTGCGGGCCGCCAAGGGCATGGTGCTCGACCCCGACGACCGGGACACCGCGTCCAGCGGCTCCTTCTTCACGAACCCGATCGTGTCGCGGGCCGATGCGTCGACCCTGCCCGCCGACGCACCGCGGTGGCCGACCGGCCCCGAACCCGAGCGTCGGGTCGTGCCGCTCGGCGAGGAGCCGGCGGCCCCGGCACCCCGGGCGCCCGCCGAGGTCAAGCTCAGCGCGGCCTGGCTGATCGAGCACGCCGGCATCGCCAAGGGCTTCCGACTGCCCGGCTCCCGAGCTGCCGTCTCGTCCAAGCACACCCTCGCCCTGACCAACCGTGGCGGTGCCACGGGCGACGAGGTCGCCGAGCTCGCCCGCTACGTGCAGCAGCGCGTGCAGTCCGAGTTCGGCGTGCTGCTGCACCCCGAGCCCGTCCTCCTCGGCCTCTCGCTCTAGCGACGCGGTCGCGTGCGACGCGGTCGCGTGCGACGCGGTCGCGTGCGCCACGTCGGCCACGCGCGACGTCAGCCGCGCGGCAGGTGGCCGAGCTCGAGGGCCAGCGTGACGGCGCGCGTCCGGTCGTTGACGCCGAGCTTCTCGAACACGTGCAGCAGGTGCGTCTTGACCGTCGCCTCGCCGACGAAGAGCCGACGTCCGATCTCGCGGTTCGAACACCCCTCGGCCACGAGGGCGAGCACCTCGGTCTCGCGGGGACTCAGCGGGCTCACGCGCGTCGCGGGCTCACCGCCGGTGCGCGCCCGGCCGACGAGCCGGGCCGCCATCGCGGGGGCGAGGGCCACCTGCCCCGCGGCCACGGCTCGGAGACCCGCCACCAGCTCGTCCTCGGGTGAGGCCTTGAGCAGGTAACCGCTCGCTCCCACTTCGATCGCCCGCAGGATGCTGTCGTCGGACTCGTAGGTGGTGAGCACGACGACGCGGGTCGCCGGGCGTCGCGCCAGGACGGCCTCGGTCGCCTCGACCCCGTCGAGGCCCGGCATGCGGAGGTCCATCACGATCAGGTCGGGCTCGAGCGACTCGGCCGGGGCGCCGGCCGCGGGGCCGGCGCTCGCCTGTCCGACCACGACGAAGTCGTCCGTCGTCGCGAGGAGCGCGGCGATGCCCTGCCGCACGATCGGGTGGTCGTCGGCCACGAGGGTGCGGTGGACGGGCGATTCCGTCGGCGAGATCCCGCCGACGACTGGCGTCGCCCCGTCGTGTGCGGGCCCGGTGGCGGTCATGGGGTCGTCACCGCCGCCCGGGGCACCTGCGCGGTGACGATCGTGCCGTCGTCGCCGGACGAGATGTCTAGCCGACCGCCCGAGAGGTGGAGCCGCTCGCGCAGACCGTCCAGGCCGAAACCGGTCGAGGCGACCGTCGGGTCGAACCCACGGCCGTCGTCGGCGACGACCAGCACCACCGTCCCGGCCGTGTCCGTGAGCGTGACCCGCGCGGCCGTCGACGCACTGTGCTTGCGGACGTTGGCCAGCGCCTCCTGGGTGCATCGCACCAGCACGACCTGCAGGTCGCGGGGCAGGTCGACCTCGGCGGCGTCGACCGTCACGTCGATGCCGCTCTCGCGCTCGAACCGCTGCCCGAGGCGCCGCAGGGCCGCCGCGACGTCGGTGCCGGCCGGTCCGGCGGACGCGGTCGCGGCGACGAGGGTGCGGGCCTCGGTGAGGGCCTCGCGAGCCGCGGTCTCGATCACGTCGAGCCGTTCGCGGGTCGTCGTCAGGTCGCCGGCCGCGAGGGCGCCCCGGGTCTGCTGGGCGAGCATGACGACCCCGGTCAGGCTCTGGGCGATCGTGTCGTGGATCTCGCGGGCCAGCCGCTCGCGTTCGGCGCTCGTGCCGGCGTCACGGTGGCGGGCGGCGAGTTCGGCCTGCGCCTCGCGCAGCTCGTCGAGCAGGCGGCCGCGCTCGGCCCCGACGCGGGCGATCGTGGTGATCCACAGCCCGAGCGCGATGCTGAACACCAGCGAGAGGCCCTCGCTGGTGGCGGCCGTCGCGAGCGCCTCGGCCGACCAGCCGAGGCTGACGACGAACCCGACCGAGACGGCGACGCACAGGCAGACGTTGGCGACGATCGCGGACCGGGTGCCGGGCAGCAGCGCCCAGATCAGCGGCATGAGGAGGGCCTGCACGACCGCGAGCTCGGGGGAGGCGGCGGCGGCGAGGCCACCCACGGCCACGACGGCGGCCACCGCCGCGACGGCCGGGAGCGAAAGCAGGTCGTCGTCGCGACGGACCACGGGGCGGGCGAGGACGACCCAGACGAGCGTCAGCACGCCGACGGCGACGAACGACGCCGTCACCCGGCCGCCCGGCGAGGCCGGGGCGAGCCCGACCATCCCGACGACGGGGACCGCCAGGCCGGCGTCCCACCAGCGCATCGAGATCGCGGGGCCCGACCGGGCGGATGTCCCGGTCTCGGCCCGGTCGCCGGTGTCGTCCATGTCGCTCACGCTAGCGGCAGGCGCCGCCCGCCCGGCCCGCCCCCGGGCGGCGGGGATCGGTGCCCGTCCTCGGGTCACGTGTCCTTCCTGATCCAGCGGAAGGTCAGCAGTGAGGCGCCGGCCCCGGGGACGAGCCACACCGCCAGCCAGAGCGCGACGCCGGGCAGGTCCCACGAGCCACCGGCCTCGGTGGCCGAGAACGTGTCGGGCAGGAACACGCTGCGCATGCCCTGGGCCAGCCACTTCAGCGGGAAGACCGAGGCCACCGACTGCAGCCAGTCGGGCAGCTGGGTGAACGGCAGGTAGACCCCCGAGATGAACTGCAGCACCAGCGTGATCGGGACGATCACGGCCGTGGCGCTCTTGCCGCTGCGGGGCACGCGAGAGAGGGCGATGCCGACCAGCGCCGAGGTCGCGATGCCGAGCAGGTAGACCCAGGCGAGCGTCAGCCACGACCCGGCGTCGGTCGGCAACGGCACGCCGAACGCCACGCGCGCGACCACCACGAGCAGCGCCACCTGCAGCAGGCTCGTGACGAGCACCTGACCGAACTTGCCCACGAAGTACGACCCGACCGGCAGGGGAGTCCCCGAGAGCCGTTTGAGGGTGCCGTCGCCGCGCTCGAGGGCGATGTCGACGGCGAGGTTCTGCACGCCCGAGAGCAGGATGCCGGCCGCGATCATGCCCGGCAGGTAGAACGCGGCGGCCCCCACCTCGGAGCCGTCCGGCCGGGTGCCGAACGAGCCCGACGCGCTGAAGGCCGTCGAGAAGATCGCGAGCATCACCACCGGGAACAGGAACGTGAAGAAGACGGTGTCGCCGGCCCGGAAGTACCCCCGGACCTCGTACCGGGTGCGGCTCAGGCCGAGCGCGAGGGTCCTCACGCGATCACCCCGGACGAGGAGGCGCGGTGCCCGTCCCCGGCGCCGGTCGCGTCCGGGGTCCCGTCCGCGGCCCGCTCGGCGGTGGCGACCAGCCCGAGGTACACGTCCTCCAGCGACGGCCGGATCACCTCGAGCGAGCGGGGTTCGCCTCCGCGGGCGTGCAGGTCGGCGACCAGGGCGCCCGGTTCGGGGGTGCGGACGTCGTGCCGTCCGTGCTCGTCGAGCCAGGTGACGTGAGGCGTGCGCGCCTCCTCGTCCCCGAGCTCGTCGGGTCGCCCCTGGGCGACGAGCCGGCCCTCGGTGATCACCGCGACGCGGTCGCTCAGCTGGGCCGCCTCGTCGAGGTAGTGCGTGGTGAGGACGATGCTCGTGCCGTCGTCCGACAGCGACCGGATCAGCTGCCAGAACTGTCGTCGGGCCTCGGGGTCGAAGCCCGTGGTCGGCTCGTCGAGGAAGAGCAGCTCGGGACCGCCCACGACACCCAGCGCCACGTCGACGCGGCGCCGCTGCCCACCGGACAACGACCGGACGCGGGCGCCCGCCTTCGCCTCGAGGCCGACCGCCGCGATGACCTCGTCGACGTCGCGCGGGTTCGGGTAGAAGCCCGCGAAGTGGGCGATCTGTTCGCGCACCGTGGCCGTCCCCTGTTCGCCGGACGTCTGCAGCACGATGCCGAGGCGTGCCTTCCAGTCGAGACCGCCGTGCTGCGGGTCGGCGCCCAGCACCGACACGTCGCCGCCGGACCGGTCGCGGTAGCCCTCGAGGATCTCGATGGTGGTCGACTTGCCGGCACCGTTGGGACCGAGCAGGCCCAGGGTCTCGCCTGCGGCGACCTCGAACGAGAGGCCGTGCAGGGCGGTGGCGGTGCCGTAGGTCTTGGTGAGCTCGTGCACTCGCACGACGGGATCGGGGGTCATGGCTCCAGCGTGCGCCGTGGCGGCCCCGTGCACCAGGCCCGACCGGTCGAGGCCGGGTCCACCGATCGGTGGACCCGGCCTCGGGGTGGTGCGGGAGGGGTCAGGCGAACAGGCGCTGGAGGCGACGGACGCCCTCGAGCAGCTCGTCGTCGCCGAGCGCGTACGACAGGCGGAGGTAACCGCTGGGGCCGAAGGCCTCGCCGGGCACGGTGGCGACGTCGGCCTGTTCGAGGATGAGGTCGGCCAGCTCGAGCGACGTGGTGGGCGTCACTCCGCCCCACTCGCGACCGAGCAGGCCCTGCACGTCGGGGTAGACGTAGAAGGCGCCCTCGGGAGTCGGGGTGACGACGCCGTCGATCCGGTTGAGCTCGCGCACGATCGTGCCGCGGCGGTCGTCGAAGGCGACGCGCATGGCCTCGACCTCGTCCTGTGGGCCGGTGAGCGCCGCCAGGGCCGCGCGCTGCGACACGTTCGAGACGTTCGAGGTGAGGTGCGACTGGAGGTTCGCGGCACCCTTGATCACGTCGGTCGGGCCGATCATCCAGCCGACGCGCCACCCGGTCATGGCGTAGGTCTTGGCGACGCCGTTGACGAGGATCGCCCGGTCGGCCAGGTCGGGCACGGCCTCGGTGATGGAGGTGGCCGTCACGCCGTCGTAGGTGAGGTTCTGGTAGATCTCGTCGGTGATCACCCAGACGCCGGCCTCGAGGGCCCATCGACCGATCGCCTCGACCTCGTCGGGCGAGTAGACCGCGCCGGTCGGGTTCGACGGCGAGCAGAACAGCAACACCTTGGTGCGCTCGGTGCGGGCGGCCTCGAGCTGGTCGACGGTGACCTTGTAGCCCTGGTCGGCGCCGGCGAAGACCTCGACGGTGAGGCCGCCGGCCAAGGCGATCGCCTCGGGGTAGGTCGTCCAGTAGGGCGCGGGCAGGAGGGCCTCGTCGCCGTCGTCGAGCAGTGCCTGGAAGGCCTGGTAGACGGCCTGCTTGCCGCCGTTCGTGACGATCACCTGCGACGTCGACACCGTGGTGCCGCTGTCGCGGAGGGTCTTCTCGACGATCGCCTCGCGCAGCTCGAGCAGGCCGGCCGCCGCCGAGTAGCGGTGGTTGCGTGGGTCGCGGGCGGCGACGACGGCCGCCTCGACGATGTGGTCGGGCGTGGGGAAGTTGGGCTCGCCGGGGCCGTAGCTGATGATCGGTCGGCCCTGGGCCAGCAGGGACTTGGCCTTCGCGTCGACGGCCAACGTGGCCGATTCGGCGATCGACGAGATACGGGACGAGAGACGGCGCACGGTCGGGGTCACGCGGGTCAGCCTAGCGGGGGCGCCACCGGCCGGACAGGGCCGGTCCGGGCAGGGGCGCCGGGTGCGGCACGGCCCGGCTTTGCACGCGCCCGCCGCTTCGCCTACACTTGACGAGGCGATCGAATGCGCCAAGCTTCAGCGCGCCTCTGCAGTCCGGTTCACCAACAGCCGGCTACGAGAGGCAGGGCCTCCGGGTCCGGCCGAGAGGTCATCTGAACGGCGTCGATCCCATAGGGCGGTGGCTCAATTGGTAGAGCAGCGGTCTCCAAAACCGCAGGTTGCAGGTTCGAGTCCTGTCCGCCCTGCAGCCCGGCTGTGTTCTTCATGACACGGTGATCACACACAGATACGGACACAGGCCCTCGGGCCGAGCTCGGAAGGTCGGAACAGTGGCGAGAAAAGACGTTGACGTCCCCAGTGAAGACGTCGTCGAGAAGGCGAAGAGCGACGGTGCGACGCGCCGCAGCCCCTTCGCCCGCATCGCGTTGTTCATCCGCCAGGTGATCGCCGAGCTCAAGAAGGTCGTCACCCCGACCCGCAAAGAGCTGCTGAGCTACACCGGCGTCGTGCTGGTGTTCGTGGTCATCATGATGGCCCTCGTCTCCTTGCTCGACCTGGTCTTCGGCACCGGTGTCGGCTACGTCTTCGGCAACGGCCCCACCGGCAGCTGACACGCCACCCACCGGCCGACTCCCCGAGCACCACGTGAGCGGGTCCTGTGCCACCGAGCACGTGCACCCGACAACCCCGATCGAAAGAAGAACCCTTGCCTGACAACGAGCGCGACGACATCGACCTCGCCACCGCTGCCGAGCAGTCCTCCGAGGTCGAAGAGGCCCAAGAGGGCGGCACGCTGGCCGCCGACGAGGACGCCGTCGAGCCCGCCGAGTCCGAGGCCCTCTCGGTCGTCGACGAGGGCGACGCCGGTTCCACCGACACGAGCGACCTCGACGGTCTGCTCGACACGCTGGCCGAGGCGCGCGACCCCGAGGCCGACGCGATCGTCGACGACGCCCTCGACATCGACGACGCCTTCGAGGCCGAGGCCGCCGTCGAGGCGACCGACGACGAGGCCGACTCCGAGGCCGAGCAGGCCGCCGACGAGGGCGACGCCGCTGGCGCGAACGCCGTCATCGCCGAGGCCGAGCAGTCCGTCCAGGACGCCGACGCCGAGATCGCCCACGACGACGTCGACGTCGACGTGTCGGCCACCGAGGTCGAGGACGACGAGCCCGCCGAGGTCGACCCCTACGAGGCCTTCCGCTACGAGCTGCGCGGCAAGCCCGGCAAGTGGTACGTCATCCACTCGTACGCCGGCTTCGAGCGTCGCGTGAAGCAGAACATCGAGAACCGCATGGTCTCGATGACCATGGAGGACTACATCTACCAGGTAGAGGTCCCGATGGAAGACGTCGTCGAGATCAAGAACGGGCAGCGCAAGCTCGTCACCCGCGTCCGCATCCCCGGTTACGTGCTCGTGCGTCTCGACCTCAACGAGGACAGCTGGTCCGTCGTCCGCCACACACCCGGCGTCACCGGCTTCGTGGGCAACGCCCACAACCCGACGCCGCTGCGTTTCGAAGAGGCCTTCAACATGCTGAAGAGCCTCGTGCAGGTCGACACGACCCCGGCCCCCGCCAAGGGCGGCGCCAAGGGCGGCAAGCAGGCCCAGCGGGTCATCCCCGCCGAGGTCGACTTCGAGATCGGCGAGACGATCACGATCAAAGAGGGGTCGTTCGCCGGACTTCCCGGTACGATCAACGAGATCAAGCCCGAGAGCGGCAAGCTCACCGTGCTGGTCTCGCTGTTCGAGCGCGAGACGCCGGTCGAGCTCAGCTTCGACCAGGTCACGAAGCTCTAACAGGCACACACCCCCCCAGGTTTCAAGATCACCGGAGTCCGCGCCGCGGGCCACCGGGAGAGCAGGTCGCGACCGCGATCGGCTCGAACCCCACAAGAAGGAAAAGAACAATGGCACCGAAAAAGAAGGTCACGGGTCTGATCAAGCTTCAGATCAACGCCGGCGCCGCGAACCCCGCCCCGCCCATCGGCCCGGCCCTGGGTCAGCACGGCGTGAACATCATGGAGTTCTGCAAGGCGTACAACGCGGCGACCGAGTCGCAGCGCGGCAACGTCGTCCCCGTCGAGATCACGGTCTACGAAGACCGCTCGTTCACGTTCATCCTGAAGACCCCGCCCGCCGCCGAGCTCATCAAGAAGGCCGCCGGCGTCGCCAAGGGTTCGGGTACCCCGCACACCACCAAGGTCGGCAAGTTGACCATGGACCAGGTGCGCGAGATCGCGACGACCAAGCAGGCCGACCTCAACGCCAACGACATCGACGCCGCGGCGAAGATCATCGCCGGCACCGCCCGTTCCATGGGCATCACGGTCGACGCCTAAGCAGCACCCCTCCGTGCAGGCGACCCGCCTGCGCGACCCTGACATCAGTGGGAGAGCCGGCCAGGCTCGCAACCACGTCCCCAGTACGAAGAGGTCCAACATGGCTCAGAAGTCCAAGGCGTACCGCGCCGCTGCCGAGAAGATCGAGGCAGGCAAGTTCTACAGCACCAGCGAGGCCGTCGCCGTCGCTCGCGAGACCGGCTCGAAGAAGTTCGACTCGACCGTCGAGGTCGCGTTGAAGCTCGGCGTCGACCCCCGCAAGGCCGACCAGATGGTGCGCGGCACCGTCATCCTGCCGCACGGCACGGGCAAGACCGCCCGCGTCATCGTCTTCGCGACGGGTGCTGCCGCCGAGGCCGCCATCGCGGCCGGCGCCGACGAGGTCGGTGGCGACGAGCTCATCGAGAAGGTCGCCGGCGGCTACACGTCGTTCGACTCGGCCGTCTCGACCCCCGAGCTCATGGGCAAGGTCGGTCGTCTCGGCAAGGTGCTCGGCCCCCGTGGCCTCATGCCCAACCCGAAGACCGGCACCGTGACCCCCAACGTCGCGCAGGCCGTGAACGACATCAAGGGCGGAAAGATCGAGTTCCGTGTCGACAAGCACAGCAACGTGCACTTCGTCATCGGCAAGGCCGGCTTCTCGGAAGAGCAGCTGAACACCAACCTCGACGCCGCCCTCGAAGAGGTCGTCCGTCTGAAGCCGTCCTCGTCCAAGGGCCGCTACATCACCAAGGGCACGCTGTCGACGACCTTCGGTCCCGGCATCCCCCTCGACATCAACGTCTTCTAGGTCCACCCGACCCCGAAGACCTCGCGTCGCCCGAAGGCCGTCCCACTCTCGAGTGGGGCGGCCTTCGTCGTCCTCACCCGGTCGGTGGTCGGGTGAGGAGGCGCGGGTGGGGCACCATGGGCAGATGACCGTCACCGTGCGCCCCGCCCTCCCGACCGACGCCGCCCTGCTCGCCGAGGGCGCCGCGGTGACCTTCCCGCTCGCGTGCCCGCCCGGGTCGGACCCCGCCGACATCGCCCGGGTCGTCACCACCGTGCTGTCGGAGGACGCCTTCACGAGGTACCTCGCCGACGACACCCGCATCGTCCTGCTGGCCGTGGACCCCACGGCCCAGGGCGCCCTCGGCTACAGCATGATGGTCGCGGGCGATCCGGACGACGCCGACGTCGCGGCGGCCGTCTCGTCCCGTCCGACCGTCGAGCTGAGCAAGTTCTACGTCATGCCCCAGGGCCACGGCACCGGTGCGGCCTCGACCCTGATGGCCGCGACCCTCGAGGCAGCCCGCGCGACCGGCGCCTCCTCGGTGTGGCTCGGCGTCAACCAGCAGAACGAGCGTGCGCTGCGCTTCTACGCCAAGCACGGACTCGTGCGGGTCGGGACGAAGACGTTCGCCCTCGGCGACGACCTGCAGCAGGACTTCGTCCTCGAGCGTCGGATCTAGGCGCACCCACGCCGGTCCACGGCGTCCGCTCCGGGAGCCGGGTCAGGCGGCCTCGGTGTCGTCGGCGACGCGCAGCACGAGCTTGCCGCGGGTGTGCGACCGTTCGAGGCGCGTGTGGGCGTCGCGGGCGTCGGCCAGGTCGTAGACCTCGTCGACGTAGACCCGGACGTCACCCGAGTCGAGGAGTCGCGAGATGACCGCGAGCGTGGCCCCGTCGGGGGAGACGGCGAACCCGGTCGACCGGATGCCGGCCTGCGCGGCCTTCCCGGCGAAGGCGGCACCCGAGGCGAGCGGTGCATGGACGGCGAGTCCTCCGGGGCGGAGCAGCCGCAGCGACCGGTCGGCCTCGACGTCGTCGTCGACCAGGTTGATCACGACGTCGACCTGGCGGACGCTCCGGTCGACGTCGGCCGCGCCGTAGTCGACGACCTCGGCGGCGCCGAGCTCGCGCAGCCAGGCCGAGTTGCCCTGCGAGCCGGTCGCGACGACGTGCGCGCCGAAGTACGAGGCGAACTGCACGGCGAAGTGGCCTACGCCGCCCGCGCCGGCGTTGATCAGCAGGCGTTGGCCCTCGTGGGCCTTGGCGACGTCCACGACCATCCCCCAGGCCGTGAGCGCCGCGAGCGGCACGGCGGCGGCCTCGAGGTGCGAGAGGGCCGTGGGCTTCCGGGCCACCGAGAGCGACGGGACGCTGATGTACTCGGCGTAGCTGCCGCCCGAGCGTGGGCACGGGGCCATGCCGTACACGGCGTCGCCCGGACTCAGCGGATGGGCCGCGTACGGCGTCTCGACGACGATCCCGCTGAAGTCGTGGCCGAGCACGGCCGGGAACGCCGGGATGGCGTCGCTGTCGCCGCGACCGGCCCGGGTCTCGAGGTCGAAGCGGTTGACGCCGGCGGCGACGACGCGCACGAGCACCTCGGCGTTCACCCGCCGCGGGTAGGGCACGTCGGCGGCCACGAGCTGTTCGGGACCCCCGGTCCGCTCGATCACCATCGCACGCATCGTCGTGTGCATCGTCCTGTCCATCGGCAGCCCCTGTCGGCTCGTGCGCGCCGTGGCTCGGGCGCGGTGGTGACGCCAGTCAACGGGACGGATGAGTCACCCGTGTTTCGCGGGTGTCACCGACCGGGAAACGATGGGTACGGTGTGGTCATGAGAGCATCGGTCGCCGTCCTGCGCGTCGCGGCTGCGGTCGCGGTCCTCGTCGCCGTCGTCGCCCAGTGGGAGAACAGCCTGCGCGACCCGGGGTACCGGTTCGTCGACTTCTTCGGGTACTTCACGATCCAGAGCAACCTGATCGTGCTGCTCGCCCTGCTGGTCGGCGCGTTCACGGTCCTGCGTCGCGCGATGCCGCCCCGCTGGACGGTCGCCCTGCGGGCCGGCGCCACCACCTACGTCGCTCTGACCGGGCTGGTCTTCAACCTGCTGCTGGCCGGGTTGCCCTCGGACGACCCTTACACGCTGGGGTGGGCGAGCGACGTCTTCCACCGGGTGATCCCGCTCTACGTGGTGCTCGACTGGGTCGTCTTCGCCGACCGCGACCGTCAGCCCTGGCGGCGGGTGTGGCAGTTCCTGGCCTTCCCGCTGGTCTGGGTGGTCGTCGTGCTGGCCCGTGGCGCCGACTTCGTGCCGTACCCGTTCTTGGACGTGGCGAGCCTCGGCGGGGGTGTCGTGGCCCTCTGGTGTGCGGGCATCGCCGTCTCGGTCACGGTGATCGGGGCGCTCGTCGTGGCGGCGTCACGGCTGCGCCTGCTCGACCCGGACCGCCCCGTGCCTCAGCGCAGCGGGTCGTAGGGCGGGGGTTCGTAGGCCTCGTAGGCGTCGGGCGGCGGCGGCGCCGAAGCCCGGCCGCCCGGGGCGAAGGGGTCGACGGGTGCCTGCCGCGCGAGCGTGTCGAGCACCTGGTCCGCGAGGGCCACGAGGCGGTGGATCTCGTCCTCGTCGCGCTCGACCCAGCGGCACTGCGGGTCGCCGTGCACGGGCACGAAGTCGGTGTGCTGCTCCCACACCACGAGGGTGCGCTCGGCGCCCAGCACGTACTGCTGCCACGCGACCTGACGCAGGTACGAGCGGGGGATCGACGACCAGGCCTTCTTCGTCGTCTTGATCTCGCAGAGCTCGACGGTGCCGTCGGTGCGGACGGTCACGCCGTCGGGGGTGGCCAGGTGGCGGCGCTGACCGGCGGCGTGGAAGAGTTTCTGGCTGGACTCGATGCCGTGCCGCTGCAGCACCCACCGGGCGATCTCGGGCTCACGCGCCCGCCCGTGGTCGGTGTAGGCGTTGCCGCCGAAGCCGTTGCCGTAGAGCTTGTCGAGCACGACGGCCTGCACGGCCCGCGGGCTCGAGAGCCGGGCGACGTCGGTGGCCGTGATGCCCTGGCTGCGGGCCCGGAGCCACGCGATGCGGTCCGACGAGTCGGCCAGCACGCGCGTCAGGTGCGCAGGAGGCGCGGCGGGGGTCTCGGGCTCGTCGTCGTCCCACAGGGCGAGCATGGGTTGGACGACGGTCATGGTGACCATTGTCCCTCGCGACGGGCGTGGGGACGACACCCGCGCCTCCTCGTGTCGTGGACCAGGAGGCGCGCGCCGGGTGTGCGTGCTCAGACGGCGGCGGCGAGCTCGTCGATCGCGGCGGGGGAGAGGGCGTGGTGGATGGCGAGCATGCTCGCCCCCATGAGCCCGGCCCGGTCGCCCGCCCGGGACGGCACGATGGTCAGGTGCTCGGTCGCGAGCGGCATCGAGCGCTGGTAGACGACCTCGCGCACGCCGGCCAGGAGGTGCTCGCCGGCTTGCGCCATCGATCCGCCGATCGCGATGACCGAGGGGTTGATCATGTTGACGCAGGCGGTCAGCACCTCGCCGAGGTCGCGACCCGCCTGCCGCACGGCCTGCACCGCGTCGAGGTTGCCGGCCCGGACGAGCTCGACGACCTGGCGGCCCCCCTCGCAGTCGTGGCCGAGGGCCCGCAGCGAGCGGGCGAGGGCCGGGCCCGAGGCGACGGCCTCGAGGCAGCCGACGTTGCCGCAGTGGCAGACGACGCCGGCCCCGCGAGGGATCTGCACGTGGCCGATGTCGCCCGCGATGCCCTGGGCGCCACGCTGCGGGCGGCCGCCCGGGATGAGGCCCGAGCCGATGCCGGTGGCGACCTTGACGAACAGGAAGTGGTCGGTGCCCGGCCACGCGTGGCTGCGCTCGCCGAGGGCCATGATGTTGACGTCGTTGTCGACGAGGACGGGGACGTCGAGGTGGCGTCTGACCCACCCCGGTACGTCGAAGCCGTCCCAGCCGGGCATGATCGGCGGGTTGACCGGTCGCCCCGTGCTGAACTGCACGGGGCCGGGCAGGCCGATGCCGATGCCGATCAGGTCGTCGCGGGTGCGACCGAGCCGGTCGAGCAGGGCGTCCGCCCCGGTGACCATGCCGCCGAGGGTCGTCTCGGGCCCGTCGGCGATGTCGATCAGGCGACGGTCGCTGGTCAGTTCGACGCCCATCAGGTCGGTCAGGGCGAGGTTGACGTGGCCGGCTCCGAAGTCGGCGGCCAGGACGACGCGGGCCGACGGGACGAGGGCCACGCGCGACGGCGGACGACCGCCGGTCGACACGGCGTCGGCATAGGGGCCGACGAGACCGAGTTCGGCGAGCACGTCGAGCCGGAGGCCGATGGTCGACCGGGCGAGGCCGGTCATCGCCGCGAGCTCGGCCCGCGTGCGCGGCGCGCCGTCGCGGAGCAGCTGGAAGATCTCGCTGGCTCCCGTGCTGCCGAGGGCGGACGACCGCGTCGTGTCGGACATGGCAGCAGTAAACCACAGCCCCCGACGACGGCCGAGAGAACCCCGCCGAAAAATCGTCGACTTTTGCTTGCGGGTCGACAGAAGCGGTCCTATGGTGAGTCTCGGTCGACGCCGACCGCCACTCTTCCGGGGGTGACCGGTCGACGGCTCGACCGCTGAGAGTCCCCGACGGTGCCCGTCACCGTCGCACATCCACTCGGAAGAGGAGACACCCCTGGTGACCACCGCAAGCCCGATCTCGGTCCAGCTGTACACGGTCAGAGACGCCATCGCCGCCGACCTGCCCGGCACCCTGAAGCGCATCGCCGACCTCGGCTACACCCAGGTCGAGCCCTACGCGTTCGTCGACCGCGTCGACGAGTACGCCGAGGCCCTGCCCGCCGCCGGGCTCACGGCGCCCAGCGCGCACGTCGGCCTGATCGGCAAGGACCTCGAGCCGATCTTCGCCGCCGCCACCCGTCTCGGCGTCGGCACGATCATCGACCCGCACATCGACGAGACCCGCTGGGTCACCCGCGAGGACGTCGAGGCGATCGCGAAGGAGCTCGGCGAGATCGCCGACGCGGCCGCCGCCCACGACCTCACCATCGGCTACCACAACCACGCCTTCGAGCTCGAGAACCTGATCGACGGCACCCCCGCCCTCGAGGTGTTCGCCGCGGCCCTGCCGGCGAACGTCGTGCTCGAGATCGACACCTACTGGGTCGAGGTCGGCGGCGTCGACGCCGCCGAGCTGCTCGCCCGCCTCGGCGACAAGGTGCAGTTCCTCCACGTGAAGGACGGCCCGAAGAACAAGAACGACGTCGAGCAGGTCGCCGTCGGCCGCGGCTCCATGCCCGTGCGCGACATCCTGCAGGCGGCCCGCCAGGCCACACCCGTCGTCGAGCTCGACGACCATGCCGGTGACGTGTTCACCGCCCTCGCCGACAGCCTCGAGTTCCTCCAGGGGGTCCGCGCATGAGCGACGTGACCACGGCCTCGCGCCCCGCCGTCGCCTCCGACGGCAAGACCGGCCCGGTCGGCGTCGGGGTCATCGGCGCCGGCGTGATCAGCGACCAGTACCTCGGCAACCTCACGCAGTTCCCCGACCTGAAGGTCCTCTTCATCGCCGACATCGACCAGGACCGCGCCGCGGCCCAGGCCGAGACGTGGGGCGTCCCCGCCAGCGGCACGGTCGACGAGCTGCTCGCCCTCGACGACGTCGAGATCGTCGTCAACCTGACGATCCCGGCGGCCCACGTCGACGTGGCCCTGCAGGCCGTCGCCGCCGGCAAGCACGTCTGGGGCGAGAAGCCCTACGCGCTCGACCGCGAGAGCGGCGCCCGGCTGCTGGCGGCCGCGAAGGAGGCCGGCGTCCGCGTGGCGGTCGCCCCCGACACCTTCCTCGGCGCCGGTCTGCAGACCGGCCTGCGGGTCGTGAAGCGCGGCGACATCGGCACGCCCCTGACCGGTCTCGCGCTCTTCCAGGTGCCCGGGCCCGAGTCGTGGCACCCGAGCCCCGAGTTCCTCTTCGCCTACGGTGCCGGCCCGATGTTCGACGTCGGCCCGTACTACCTGACCACGCTCGTGCAGGTCTTCGGACCCGTCGCGAAGGTCACGGCCACGGCGTCGAAGGCGCGCGACAGCCGCGTCATCGGCTCGGGACCCAAGGCCGGCACGGTCTTCCCCGTCGAGGTGCCCACGCACGTCAGCGCCCTGCTGCAGTTCGAGAGCGGTGCCAGCGCGCAGGCCGTCTTCAGCTTCGACTCGAAGCTGGCGCGCGCCGGCTTCGTCGAGATCGCCGGCACCGAGGGAACGGCCGTGTTCCCCGACCCCAACGAGTTCGAGGGCGACACGACGGTCCACACCGGTACCGACGAGCCGGCGGTCGTCGCGGCCCCGGGCCCGGCCTTCACCCGCGGCACCGGCGTCGCCGAACTCGCCCAGGCGATCCGCGAGGGCCGCCGTGAGCGCGTGCCCGGCGAGCTCGCCTTCCACGTCCTCGACGTCATGGTCTCGCTCGCCGAGTCCGCCGAACGCGACGAGAGCGTCCGCGTCGACTCGACCCTCGAGCCGACGCCCGAGCTGCCCGAGAGCTGGGACCCCTCGGTCCCGACCCTCGGCTGACCCGGTGCGGTGCCGGCGCCTCCTCGACGCCGGCACCGCGCCTCCTCACCCGTCCACCCCCGAGCGCACCACCCGCCCCACCGGAGTCACCACAGCACCACGAACCCCCTGCACCCCCCCTTCCCTCACTCGATGAAGAGAAATCTCGAAGAAGAGACCCCAGGAGAAGTCATGCAAACGAAGTCCCGTGGGCTCGCCCCCCGCGCGGTCGGGGCCCTCTCGGGCGGTTCGATGACCGCCTGCTGCGCCTCGGGCGGCAGCGGCGACGCCGACCCCATCACCTACTGGGCCAGCAACCAGGCCCCCACCGTCGAGAAGGACGCCGAGGTCCTGCAAGAGAGCATCGACCGGTACACCGAGGAGACCGGCGTCAAGGTCGCCCTCGAGGTCATCCCGTGGTCCGACCTCTACAACCGCATCCTCACCGCCGTCTCGAGCGGAGAGGGCCCCGACGTGCTCAACATCGGCAACACCTGGGCCGTCTCGCTGCAGTCCAGCGGCGCGTTCGTGCCGTGGGAGGGCGACGCCCTCGAGCAGATCGGCGGCAAGGAGCGCTTCGTGCAGTCGAGCTTCGCCACCGGTGGCGCCGAGGGCCAGGCCCCGACGTCGGTGCCGATCTACGGCCTGTCGTACTCGCTGTACTACAACACGGCGATGTTCGAGGCGGCGGGCATCACGGAGCCGCCGGCGACCTGGGACGAGTTCGTCGAGGACGCCAAGAAGCTGACGATCGACACCGACGGTGACGGCTCCATCGACCAGTGGGGCGTGACGATGGCCGGGTCGAGCATCTCGAACAACGCCCACCAGGCGTTCGTCCGAGGCCTGCAGAACGGCGGCTCGCTGTACGACGACGAGGGCAACCCCGACTTCGGCAACGACGGCGTCGTGGCGGGCGTCAAGCAGTGGGTCGACCTGATGGCCGTCGACAAGGTCGTCTCGCCCTCGGACGCCGAGAGCGTGAACGGTGCCGACATGGCCGCCACGTTCGCGGACGGCCAGGCCGCGATGTTCTTCGACCAGGCCCCCGGCGACAACCTGAAGTCGCGCGACTTCACGGACTACGCCGCGGCCCCCGTCCCGATGGAGACCGCCGACGCCACCGGGCTGCTCGGCACCCAGAGCCACGTGGCGGGCATCAACGTCAGCGTGTTCGAGAACTCGGGCAACAAGGACGCGGCCATCGCGTTCGTCAAGCACCTGACGAGCGACGCCGAGCAGAAGTACCTGAACGAGTCGTTCGGTGCGCTGCCGGTGGTCACCGCCGCCTACGACGACCCGGCGTTCCAGACCGACGTCATCAAGCTGAAGCAGGTCACGCTCGCCGACCACGCCCAGCCCATGCCCCTCTACCCCTCCGAGGGACAGATGGAGACCCTGGTCGGCACCGCGATCAAGAACCTCCTCGCCACCGCAGCCCAGGGCGGTTCCGTCAGCGAGTCCGACGTCAAGTCGGCCCTCGAGGACGCGAACAGCCAGATGAGCTCGGGTCAGTAGCCCGTCCCACCGCCCGTGACGGGGGCGGTCGGTCCAGCCGACCGGCCGCCCCCGCCGCCCAGGCCCCGAGCGCCGACCTCACCCGGCCCAAGGGCGCGGCCCAGATCAGCGAGCCCGGGCCCCTCGTGCGCGCCGGCTCGGTGCCCCAGCTCGCCCTGACGACCGACGCGGTCTCCGACGAGGACGGCGGAGCCGCCGAGGCCGAGGGCGACGTCGACTCCATCGAGGACGAAGAGCGCTCCGAGTAACAC
>NZ_LHOZ01000043.1:0-7058 GCF_001297205.1 Frigoribacterium sp. RIT-PI-h
GGCTGGACCTTCACCGACCCCTGGGGGTTCGCGCGGGCGGGCGACGTCTTCGCCGCCGGCACGACCCTCGACGGCATCCACCCCACGACGGCCGGTTACGAAGCCCTGGGCCACGCGTTGCGCGACACCGTCCTCGACGTGGCGGGCCCGCGGGCCGTCGCCCCGCAGGCGGACTCCCCCGCCGACCCGGCCGACGCCGCTCCGGGCACGACCAGCTGACGACACCCGTCCGACGCTCCGGCAGCCGGTCGCCGGAACTCCGGCGAACCGGAGACGAGCCGACTCAGTGCTGCAGGAAGGCGAGCACGGCCAGCACCCGACGGTGGTCGGTGCCGCTGTCCTCGAGCAGGAGCTTCTGGAAGATCGAGGTGACGTTCTTCTCCACCGCACCCGTGCCGATGACCAGCTCGGCCGCGATGGCGGCGTTCGTGCGCCCCTCGGCCATCAGCGTCAACACCTCTCGCTCACGCGGCGTGAGCGCGGCGAGCGGATCGCTGCGACGGCCCAGCAGCTGCGAGACCACCTGCGGGTCGAGGACCGTCCCGCCGTCGGACACCCGGCCGAGCGCGTCGCGGAACTCGTCGAACGAGGCGATGCGGTCCTTGAGCAGGTAGCCGACCCCGCCCGAGCCTGCTTCGAGCAGGTCGCGGGCGTAGGCCACCTCGACGTACTGCGACAAGAGGAGGATGCCGAGGTCGGGCCGACGGCGTCGCGCCTCGATGGCGGCCCGGACGCCCTCGTCGGTGTGGGTGGGCGGCATGCGGACGTCGAGCACGGCGATGTCGGGACGGACCTCGTCGAGGTCGGCCAACAACGAGTCGGCGTCACCATACGCCCCGACGACCTCGACCCCGATCTCGTCGAGCAGTCGGACGAGCCCCTCCCGCAGCAACACCGAGTCGTCGGCGACGACGACGCGGAGGGGCTGACGGGAGGGGCTCTCGAGACTCACGCGTCCAGACTACGGGCGCAGCCCACCGACTACGGTCGCGCGGGCGGCCCGGCCGACGGGTCGAGCGGCGCGTCGGGCAGTGCCGCGTCGGGCAGTGCCGAGTCGGGCAGGGCCGTGTCGGGCAGCGGCTCGGTGGCGGGCGTCGACGAGAACGGCGGCAGCGGCTCGGGCGGCAGGGGCAGCGTCGGGTTGCTCGGCACCTCGACCGCCATGGGGATGCTCACCGTGACGATGGTCGGCCCGCCCTGTGGGCTGCTGATGTCGAGGAAGCCGCCGAGGCCCACGAGGCGTTCCTGCACGCCGGCGAGACCGTGACCGTCGCGCAGTCCCGCGCCGCCACGTCCGTCGTCCGTCACGACGAGCTCGAGCAGCGTGCCGATGCCGTCCGGAGCCTGACGCGTGCGCAGCACGAGGTCGGCGCTGGCCGCCTCGGCGTGCTTGCCCGTGTTCGTCACCAGTTCGGACGCGATGAAGTACGCGTTGCGCTCGATGTCGCTCGGGATGACGATGTGCGCGGGCACCCGGTTGAGCATCGTGGTCGGCACCACCGAGCGGTCGACGAGCGACTCGAGGGCCGCGACGAGGCCGCGGTCCAACAGCAGAGGAGGCGCGAAACCGCGGGACAGGGCGCGCAGCTCCTCGAGGGCCTCGCGGGACTGCACCCGCGCCTCCTCGATGAGGGTCTTGCTCTTCTCGGGATCGGTGTCGACGGCACGGGAGGCCGCCGCGAGGTCCATCTGCAGGCGGACGAGCCGCTGTTGCGGGCCGTCGTGGATGTCGCGTTCGAGCCGTCGGAGGGCCGTGCCCTCGGCGGACAGCGCGGCCGTGCGCGAGATCTCGCGGTCGGCGAGCTCGACCTCGAGTTGCTCGCTGCGGAACCCACCGAGCATGACGGCGGCGATCGCCTGGTGCATGACCACGAACCCGTGCACGACGTAGGGGTAGACCAGCACCACGCCGGCGAAGAGGGCGAGTGCGAGGACGACGAGCACCGCGCCTCCGCCGTTGCCGATCGCGGACGCCCAGTTGAAGGTGTCGAACGGAGGCAGGGCCTGGAAGACGAGCACGACCCCCAGGACCGCGAGCACCGGGCCTGCCACGAGGCCCACGAGGACGAAGGTCGAGAAGCCCGCCACGATCGGGAAGACCACGACGCCGTAGAGCAGGTAGAGCCAGTAGTGGGGGTTGGCGAAGACCGAGACGGCCCGCACGAAGCGGTTCGTGGACCGGCCCCACTCGGTGTTGGGCGTCCAGTCGACGGGTCGGATCGGACGGTCGCTGGCCCAGCCCAGGCGGAGCACCTCGAAGGTGCCGAACCACCGGGCGATCCAGAGGGCGCCGAAGACGACGACTGCCAGGAAGACGAGGGTGAAAAGCGAGTCGCTCGACCCGCTGACCGTGTGCAGGAACAACGAGGCGGCCACCGTCACGATGACGACGAGGACGGCCGAGAGGGCGACGTAGCCGAGTTCGCGCGGCAGCTCTCGCCAGCGTCGTCGGTAGCCGCCGGGGCGGGACGGAGGCGAGAGGTAGGGGTTCGCGGCGGTGATGGTGGTCTCCTGGATCATGCCTCCGAGCCTGGTCTGGGCGGGGCGTCCACCCCATGGTGCCAGCGCCCGGAACGCCGGTGGGGTTATCCCCCCTCACGAGCCGGGTCAGGTGAGGCTGTCCTAGGTGAGCCGAGCCTCAGCTTGCTTGCGGAATTCTCCCAGACGTCTAGCGTTGCCTCCATCGTCTAGGAAAGGACCACGTCATGACCGACATCACCCGCACCGTCCCCCAGGGTTCCGTCGACCCCGACGTCGCCGCCGGCGTCGCCCAGTTCCTCAGCCAGATCGTCACCGACATGACGGCCCTGTCGGTCAACGGCAAGCAGGCCCACTGGCACGTGCGCGGCATCGCGTTCGTCGCCGTCCACGAACTCATCGACGTGGTCGTCGACCACGCCCGTGAATGGGCCGACCTCGCCGCCGAGCGCGTCGTCGCCCTCGGCCTCCCGGTCGACGGTCGCATCGAGACCGTCGCCGCCAAGACGGTCATCCCCCCGACCTCCCCCGGCTTCAACCAGATCGACGTCCCCATCGCCGAGCTGGTGGCCCAGATCGACGCCTCGCTCGTCGCCGTCCGCGAGGCCATCGACGAGCTCGGCGAGCTCGACGCCTCGAGCCAGGACGTCGCCATCGAGATCTCGCGCGGCCTCGAGAAGGACCGCTGGTTCCTCGCCGCGCACCTCGCCGGCTGACCTCCTCGCCAGACGGACGAAGGCCGCCACCCCGCCCGGGGTGGCGGCCTTCGCCGTGCGGCGACCTTTCAGCGACGCGCAGCGGGGTCGCGGCGACGATGCGTCAGGTGCTCAGGCGCTCACGCGCTCCTCACGACGTCGGCGCTGCTCGACCGGGTCGGGCACCGGTGCCGAGGCGATCAGACGGCGGGTGTAGTCGTCCGAGGGCGAGGTCAAGATCTCGCTGCGGTCGCCGATCTCGACGAGGCGGCCGGAGCGCAGCACGGCGATCCGGTCGCAGAGCGAGTCGACGACGGCGAGGTCGTGGCTGATGAACAGGCAGGCGAAGCCCAGCCGGCTCTGCAGCGAGCGGAAGACGTCCAGCACCCGGGCCTGCACCGACACGTCGAGAGCGCTCGTGGGCTCGTCGGCGATGAGCAGCTCGGGGTCGAGCGCCACCGCCCGGGCGATCGCCACGCGCTGACGTTGACCGCCGGACAGCTCGTGCGGGTACCTCTCACGCCACGCCCCGCCCAGCCCGCCGTCGGCCAGCCGGGCGTCGACCCGGGCGGTCCGTTCGGAGCCCCGCAGGCGCCGCCGCACCTGCAAGGGCTCGGCGACGGTCTGGGCGATGCTGTACCTCGGGTTCAGCGACGTCGTCGGGTTCTGGAAGACGACGGCGACCCGCTCCCGCATGACGGCGATCTCGCGCCGTCGGGCCGGGCTCCGGTCCCCCCCCGTCGCCTGTCCGCTCCCCGCCGAGATCGGGGCCAGGCCGATCGCCGCCCGCCCGATGGTCGTCTTGCCACTGCCCGACTCGCCGACGAGGCCAAGGATCTCACCGCGGGCGACCTCGAAGCCCACCCCGTCGACGGCACGGAACCGGCCCACGCGGCGGCGGCCGCACTCGACGACGAGGTCGTGCACGGCGAGCGCCGGGGTCGCCTCGCCCGTCACCCCCGCGTCGGGCGCGGCCGGGTCGGTCGGACGCGGCTCGACCGCGACCCGGTCGCCCACCCGGGGCACGGCGTCGAGCAGGTCTCGCGTGTAGTCGGCCGCCGGGGCCGCGAACAGGGGTCCGACGTCGTTCGTCTCGACGACCTCGCCCGAGCGCATCACGACCACGCGGTCGGCGAGGTCGGCCACCACCCCCATGTCGTGCGTGATGAGCAGGATGCTGGTGCCCGACCCGCGCTGGAGGCGGCGGAGAACGTCGAGCACCTCGGCCTGCACCGTCACGTCGAGCGCGGTCGTGGGCTCGTCCGCGATCAGCAGGGCCGGGTCGGAGGCCAGGGCCATCGCGATCATGATCCGCTGGCACTGGCCCCCCGAGAGCTGGTGCGGGAAGGACTTGAGCCGTGCCTCGGGCTCGGGGATCTCGACGCTCGCCAGCAGCCCGACCGCGCGGGCCCGCACGGCCGCCCGACTCGCGGTGGGTTCGTGCCGCCGCACGGCCTCCTCGATCTGGAACCCGACCGTGAAGACGGGGTTGAGGGCTGCCGAGGGGTCCTGGAAGATCATGGCGATCCGCTCGCCTCGCAGATGGCGCACGGCGCTCTCGGGCCGCCCGACCAGTTCGTCGCCGTCGAACACGATCGACCCGCCGACGGTGGCGTTGGCGGGCAGCAGACCCAGGACCGACATGGCGCTGACGCTCTTCCCCGAGCCGGACTCGCCGACCACCGCGAGCACCTCCCCCCGGCGCACGTCGAACGAGGCGCCCTGGACGGCGACCTGGTCGACCCCGTCGACGTCGAAGCGGATGGTGAGGTCGCGGACGCTCAGCAGCGGGTCGGTCATCGGGGCTCCTGGCTCGGGTCGGGTGGCGTGGGCTCGGCCTCCTGGGCCGTCTCGTCGCGATCGGCTTTGAAGGCCTCCCAATCGGCGAGCATCTTGCGGTGGTACTGCGAGACCCAGGCCATGTAGTCGCGGCCGTTGACCAACCGGCGCCGCACCTCCTCGTCCTGTCCGTTCGCGGGGTCGAGCACCGAGAGTCCCTGCTCGATCGTGATGCGCTGCCGGTCGAGGTAGCGGCGCTCGCCCGCGAGCCAGCTGCCCCAGATGTCGTCCTCGGCCCGGAAGTAGTGGCTGCGGTCACCGGGCACGACGTGCCTCTTGATGAACCCCGAGTCGACCAGGCGTCGCGTCGACATCGAGACGGAGCCGGCGCTGGCGCTGAGGGCCGAGCCCAGGTCGGCCGACGAGACGTAGGGCTCGCGCATCATCATCAGGTAGCCGAGGATGCGCCCGTCCATCAGGGCCGAGCCGGCCATCTCCCACATGACGGCGAACTGCTCGACGAACTCGCGGCGGGCCGCGTCCCCCACGGGGGGGGCGGTCGCGGCGGTCGGGGCGTCGTCGCTCGGCATGCGTTCTCTCGATCCGTGGGGTCCCGTCTCGGCAGGGCGGGCGCTTCGCCGCCAGCCTAGATCGACGGTCGCGGACGTCGTCATCCGTCGAGCTCCGTCACCGGGCGCATGCTCATGCCTCCGGAGCCGCGGAGCAGCGTGACCCGGCCGTCGTCGTCGAACTCGTAGCGCATGGTCTCGCCCACCGACCCGAAGCCGTTGCCCTGCGCGATGAGCACCTCGCGGGGCCCGGTCACCCGCAGGCGGTCGAGCCCCTCGACGGGATCGGGGGCACCGGGGTGCAGCGCGACCAGGTTCTCGCCCAGCAGGGCGACGTCGACGATGCCGAACTCGCCCGCGAACCGGCCGGTGAACCGGGCCGGGTCGACACCGGACGAGGAGGCGCGGGTCGCCAACCCGGCGGGGGCCGCCTCCCGCGCCAGGTCGAGCAGGCGCAGCACGCCCGACGAGAGGGAGGTGGCGGGTCCGTCGACGGCGTTGGTGAGGACCGAGACAGCCAGCCCGATCGAGGGATCGAAGAGCGTGCGGGTGATGTGTCCGGGGTACCCGCCGGAGTGCCCGACCACGCGGTGCCCGCCGACGCGGTCGATCACGAACCCGAGGCCGTAGTGCGCCGAGGCCGGCTGCGACGCGTCGGACTGCCAGGCCTCCCGTTGGGCGAGCCGTTTGCTGTGCTCGCTCAGCAGGCGCTCGTCGCCGTCGAAGTGCGCCGAAGCGTAGCGGACCAGGTCGGAGGCCGTCCCGTAGAACCCCGTCGCGGCCGCCATGGCCCGGGTGTCGACGTGGTCGAGCCTCACCCGGGTCTGCGACACGTGGCGGCCGCTGTGGCCCGCCGCGTACTCGGCGGCGCGGGCGTCGGCCCACTCGGGCCCCGTGTGGGTGAGGCCGAGGCGGGCGACGATCGGCCCGGTCACGAACTCGCCGTACGACCGACCGGACGCCGCGGCCACGACCAGGCCGAGCAGCGAGTACCCGAGGTTGCTGTAGTTGAAGGCGGACCCCGCGGGCGCCTTGTCGCCGTGGTCGACCAGCATGTCGAGCAGCTCGCCCTCGTCGGGGAACGGACGGCCGTGCTGCCAGTAGTCGCCGTCGAGGCCGTCCCGGATGACTCCGGCGCCGTGCTCGAGCAATTCGCGGACGGTGGCGTCGGCCAGCGGCGACCCCGCCTCGGCCAGCCGCGGCACGAACGTCCCCACGGGGTCGTCGAGTCGGAGGGCTCCCCGCTCGACGAGCTGCAGGACGGCCGTGGCGGTGAAGGTCTTCGAGTGCGAGGCGATGCGGAACAGGTGCTCCGTGGTCAGCGGGACCCGCGCCTCCTCGTCCGCCAGGCCGTGGGCGGACGACAGCTGCAGGCCTCCGTCGAACCAGACCGCGGTCTGCACCCCGGGGACCCGCTCGCGCCAGCGGCGGTAGGCCAGCCACCCGTCGACGTAGGGCAGGGCGGACCGCAGGTCGGCGACCTGCTGCACGGTGAGGGCGGGGGTGGCGGTCGAGGGGGTCACGGGTCCTCCGGTGG
>NZ_LHOZ01000009.1:0-7017 GCF_001297205.1 Frigoribacterium sp. RIT-PI-h
GAGGCGTGGGGCGGCGTCGGGGCGGGCTGGGGGGTCGTCGGGGGGGGCGCGACCAGCGCGGTGCTGGTCGGGGCGGGCGGGGGGGCCGGGTCGCCGCCGGCGCGCCCGGACACGAGCAGCGCGAGGGCGAGGCCGGCGGTGGCCAGGGCCGGCGCGACGGAGCGGGGGGGCAGGCAGAGGCGGGGGCTGCGGGGCACGAGGGCTCCTCGAGGTGGGTGCGACACGGCGGGGTGCTGCACAGGGTAGCGACCAGCGGGGCCGCTCACCACGCGGGACGCTGAGCCGACACGGAGGTTCGCCCGGCAGGCTGGTCGGATGACCGACACGGACAACCGCGAAAAGACCGCACTCGAACAGGCCATCAGCAAGGGCCAGGCGGGTGAGGGCGACATGAACAGCGTGCTCGCCGAGTTCGTCAACGCCCAGGTCGTCGTCGCCACGGCCACCGACGCGCAGGAGTCGCTGAACGACCTGCAGCCCGTGCTCTTCGACCGCGAGGGCGTGCCGATGCTCGCCGCCTTCACCCACGTCGACATGATCGGCGAGCAGGTCAAGGGCGTGGCCGAGTTCTCGGCGACCCTCCCGGCGGCCGAACTCGTGCAGGCCATCCCGGCCGAGACCGGCCTCGTCGTCAACCCGGGCAACCGCGAGGGCTTCGAGATGCTGCCCGAGGGCGTCGCCCAGCTGGCGGACGACGTCCGCAAGCTCGTCGCCGAGCACGAGGCCGCCGGGTCGCCCGAGCCGGGGCAGCCCTCGCGCGCCGTCTGACCCAGGCCACGACGACCCCATGACGCCCCGACCACACCCGGTCGGGGCGTCGTTCGTCGTCCGGGCGTCAGGAATCGCGTGCACATCCGAAACCTGCGCGTCACACGACGACGCTAGGCTGACGCCACAATCGAACATCGGGCCACGAACACGTCGCGGGAGAGCTCCGGTGCGCAGAGACTGCGCCGACCGGGCACCGAAGGAGCAAGCTCCCCGCCAATCTCTCAGGTACGCGTACCGCGACGGACTGGCCACTCTGAAAAGCAGGAGGCGCGAGGCGGTCGACAGACCCCTCGCCGGTCCTCGCCCACGGTGAAAACCGGCCACGGCCGGTGAAGCTCTCAGGCCCATGACAGAGGGGGAGCCCCGACCGGCGCACCGCCGGGCAGGGCTGCCCCGTCGTGCCCCACCCGCACGACACCGTTCCCGGCCGAGACACCTGGCGGCCGGTCCGTCCCTCTCAGGAGCACGATGTCCGACGCAGCCTCGAACCTTCCCGCCGCCCCCGGGCCCGACGACGACGGCCTCCGTGGTACCGAGTCGTCCGCCGCGCTCGACGGCGACGTCGTCCTCTCCGACGACGGCACCGAGGGCATCGCCACCGGGCCGGGCGACGCCCACGACCTGAGCGGTTCCGACGAACCCGACGAGCGCTACAGCCCGTTGCACGAGGTCCACGTCGCCGCGGGTGCCGTCTTCACCGACTTCGCGGGCTGGCAGATGCCGGTCCGGTACGACTCCGACCTCGCCGAGCATCACGCCGTCCGCACCGCCGCCGGGCTCTTCGACCTGTCGCACATGGCCGAGATCGCCGTCGTCGGGCCCGACGCCGGCGCCTTCCTCGACCACGCCCTGGCCGGCACCCTCTCGACCATCGCCGTCGGGCGGGCGAAGTACTCGCTCCTGCTCGCCGCCGAGGGCGGGATCGTCGACGACCTCGTCGTCTACCGCCTCGACGAACACGACTACCTCGTGGTGGCCAACGCGGGAAACCGCGAGGCGGCGTTCGCGGCCCTCGCGACCCGCGCCTCCGGATTCGACGTCACGGTCGACGACGAGAGCGACGACCCCGCGCTGATCGCGGTCCAGGGGCCCGAGAGCGAGGGCGTGCTCGACGAACTCGTCACGGCCGACCGCCTCCAGCCCGACGCCCCCCTGTCGACGCTGCGGTACTACCGCGTGCTGCAGGCCACCTTCGACGACGCCCCCGTGCTGATCGCGCGCACCGGGTACACCGGCGAGGACGGCTTCGAGCTCTACGTCGACCCCGAGACCGCCCCGTCGCTGTGGGCCGCGATCGCCGAGGCCGGCGGACCCCGGGGGCTCGTCCCCGCGGGGCTGGCCAGCCGCGACACGCTCCGTCTCGAGGCGGGCATGCCGCTCTACGGCCACGAGCTCGGCCTCGACGTGCGTCCCGACCAGGCAGGGCTCGGCCGGGTCGTCGACACCGCGAAGGACTTCGTCGGGCGCTCGAACGTCGAACCCGCCGCCGGCGCCCGCGTCCTCGTCGGGCTGACGCTCACCGGGCGTCGGGCCGCGCGGGCGGGGTACCCCGTCGTCACGGACGACGGCATCGTCGTCGGCGAGGTCACGAGCGGCGCGTTGTCGCCCACCCTCGGCCACCCGGTGGCCATGGCCTACGTCGACCCCGACGTCGTCGACCGCGGTCCCGCGCTGGCCGTCGACGTCCGCGGCACCGCCGTCGCCGCCACCGTCGTCCCGCTGCCCTTCTACAAGCGCTCCTAGGCACCCCCTCCCTCGAAAGGACCGGCCATGACCGATCTCACCGCACTGAAGTACACCGCCGAGCACGAGTGGCTCCTGATCGACGGCGACACCGCCACCGTGGGCATCACCGACTACGCCGCCGACAAGCTGGGCGACGTCGTCTACGTCGACCTGCCCGCCGAGGGCACCGAGGTCGAGACCGGCACGGTCGTCGGCGAGATCGAGTCGACCAAGTCGGTCGGCGAGCTGTTCGCCCCCGCGCTCGGCACGGTGCTCGAGGCCAACCAGGCCGTCGTCGACAGCCCCGACCTCGTCAACAGCGACCCGTTCGGCGAGGGCTGGCTCATCAAGATCACCCTGTCGTCGACCGACGGCCAGGGCCTGCTCTCACGCGACGAGTACGTCGCGCTGACCGCCGAATGAGCGCCGAGCAGACGGGCGGGTCCGTCTTCGGCGGCTGGTCCGACCAGGTCGCCTCCGGTTTCGTCGACCGCCACGTCGGCACCACGCCGGGCGACCAGGCGACCATGCTCGCCGCCGTGGGGCACGACAGCGTCGAGTCGCTCGTCGCGGCCGCCGTGCCCGACGCGATCCACGCCGCGGCCGTCGAGGGCAGCGTGCTGCCCGAGCCGATCGGCGAAGAAGAGGCGCTCGCCGAGTTGCGGGCCCTCGCGGGGCGCAACCGCGTCTCGCGCAGCCCCCTCGGTCTCGGGTACTACGACACCGTCCCCCCGGCCGTCATCCAGCGCAACGTGCTCGAGAACCCCAGCGGGTACCCCGCGTACACGCCGTACCAGCCCGAGATCTCGCAGGGTCGACTCGAGGCCCTCATCAACTTCCAGACGATGGTGGCCGAGCTGACCGGGCTCACGACCGCGAACGCGTCGATGCTCGACGAGGGCACGGCCGTCGTCGAGGGCATGTTGCTGGCCCGTCGTGCGTCGAAGGTGAAGACCGACGTCTTCGCCGTCGACAGCGACCCCTTCCCGCAGACCAAGGCCCTGCTCGCCGGCCGCGCCGAGGCCGTCGGCATCGAGCTCGTCGAGCTCGACCTCTCGGTGCTCGACCCCGCCGAGCTGCCCGAGTCGTTCGGTCTCTTCGTGCAGTACCCCTCGGCGTCGGGCTCCGTCTGGAGCCCCCGCGCCGTCGTCGAGGCGGCCCACGCCCACGGCGGCCTGGCCGTCGTCGCCGCCGACCTGCTCGCGCTCACGCTAATCGAGGCACCCGGCGAGTTCGGGGCCGACGTCGCCGTCGGCACCAGCCAGCGGTTCGGCGTCCCCATGGGCTTCGGCGGTCCGCACGCGGGCTACATGGCCGTCCGCACCGGCCTCGAGCGTCAGCTGCCCGGTCGCCTGGTCGGGGTCTCCCAAGACGCGGTCGGCCAGCCCGCCTACCGCCTCAGCCTGCAGACCCGCGAGCAGCACA
Organism: Frigoribacterium sp. RIT-PI-h; assembly: GCF_001297205.1. Lineage (NCBI taxonomy): Bacteria > Bacillati > Actinomycetota > Actinomycetes > Micrococcales > Microbacteriaceae > Frigoribacterium > Frigoribacterium sp. RIT-PI-h. The sequence goes on from NZ_LHOZ01000009.1 coordinate 3,922, forward strand.
TCCGCCGTGAGAAGGCCACGTCCAACATCTGCACCGCGCAGGTGCTGCTCGCCGTGATGGCGTCGATGTACGCGGTCTACCACGGCCCCTGGGGGCTGCGGCACATCGCGGCGCGCGTGCACGGCCACGCCTCCGACCTGGCGGCCGCGATCGGGGCCAGCGAACTCGAGCTCGAGAACGACTCGTTCTTCGACACCCTCCAGGTGTTCGTCCCGGGGCGGGCGACCGAGATCGTCGCCGCAGCCCACGACCGTGGTTACCTGCTGCACGCCGTCGACGGCGACTGCGTCCGCTTCTCGTTCGACGAGACGACCACGCGGGACGACGTCCGCGTCGTCGCCGAGGTGCTCGGCGTCGACCTGCTCGACGGCGCGGCCCCCTCGGGCCTGCAGGAGGCGCTGCTGCGGACGAGCGACTACCTCACGCACCCGGTCTTCCGCACCCATCGCAGCGAGACCAGCATGATGCGCTACCTCAAACACCTCGCCGACAAGGACTACGCGCTCGACCGCGGCATGATCCCGCTCGGCAGTTGCACGATGAAGCTCAACGCGGCGACCGAGATGGCCGCCGTCACCTGGCCCGAGTTCGCCGGCGTGCACCCGTTCGCACCGGCCGACGACGTGGCGGGTTACCTCGAGCTGATCGGCCAGCTCGAGGGGTGGCTGGCCGAGGTCACGGGCTACGACACCGTCTCGCTGCAGCCCAACGCCGGCAGCCAGGGCGAGCTGGCCGGTCTGCTGGCCATCCGCGGTTACCACCTGTCGAACGGCGACGGCGAGCGCACGGTCTGCCTGATCCCGCAGAGCGCGCACGGCACCAACGCGGCCAGTGCGGTGCTCGCGGGCATGCGCGTGGTCGTGGTCGCCTGCGACGAGGGCGGCAACGTCGACCTCGACGATCTGCGGGCCAAGGTCGAGCAGCACGCGGCCCAGCTCGCGGCGCTGATGATCACCTACCCGTCGACGCACGGCGTGTACGAGCACGACATCGTCGCCCTCACCGATGCGGTGCACGCGGCCGGCGGCCAGGTCTACGTGGACGGGGCGAACCTCAACGCCCTGCTCGGGGTGGCGCGCTTCGGCGACTTCGGCGGCGACGTCTCGCACCTCAACCTGCACAAGACCTTCTGCATCCCGCACGGTGGCGGTGGTCCGGGCGTGGGTCCGGTCGCGGCGAAGGCCCACCTCGCACCGTTCCTGCCCGGCCACCCGATGGCCCAGCAGGCCGACCGCCGCACGGGGGCTGCCCTCGCGGCCGACGGCGACCGCCTCGCACACGCCGGCGTGCCGGTCTCGAGCGCTCCGTACGGGTCGCCGAGCATCCTGCCGATCAGCTGGGCGTACGTGCGCATGATGGGCACCGAGGGCCTCACCCGGGCGACCGGGGCGGCCGTCCTGGCGGCCAACTACGTCGCCGCCCGCCTGCGCGAGCACTTCCCCGTGCTCTACGCGGGTGAGAACGGCCTCGTGGCGCACGAGTGCATCCTCGACCTGCGACCGTTGCGCGACGCGACCGGGGTCACCGTCGACGACGTGGCCAAGCGCCTCATCGACTACGGCTTCCATGCCCCGACCATGTCGTTCCCCGTGGCAGGCACCCTCATGGTCGAGCCGACCGAGAGCGAGGACCTGGCCGAGATCGACCGCTTCGTCGATGCCATGATCGCGATCAAGGGCGAGGCCGACGAGGTGGCCTCCGGTCGGTACACGTCCGAGTCGAGCCCGTTGCGCGGTGCGCCGCACACGGCCGAGTCGGTCGTCGTCGGCGAGTGGACCGCCGAGTACGGGCGCGAAGAGGCCGTGTACCCGGTCCGCTCGCTCGTTCGCGGCAAGTACTGGCCGCCGGTGCGCCGGATCGACCAGGCCTACGGTGATCGCAACCTGTTCTGCAACTGCCCGCCGGCCGAGGCGTTCGCCTAGGCCACGGCCCGCTCCACGGACGGGAAACCGCCACCGCCCGATCCCGTCGGGCGGTGGCGGTTTCCTCTTGGTCCCTCGGACGTCGGCCGCCGAGTGTCGCGGAGGGCGTTCACGTAGCGGCGACCGTCCCGATCGACGCCCGGGGGACAGCTCACGCTGTGTGGCTAGCTCGGATCCCTACGACCCGTGCGTACATCAGACTCGCCCCCCGGACGGGTGTCAAGGCCCCGTTCCGGCCGTGGCGGGCCGGGGCGGCCCGCCGGGGCGTCAGGACGGAAGTCCGAAGAGGGTCGGGAAGGCGGTGGCGGCCCACGGATAGCCGACGAAGACGGCCGCGTCCATCAGGACGTGCGCGACGACGAGCGGCAGCACCCGGCCGAAGCGCACGTAGAGCCAACCGAACGCGACGCCCATGACGACGTTGCCGACGAACGCGCCGAACCCCTGGTAGAGGTGGTAGCTGCCCCGCAGCAGGGCCGCCGTCACAATGATCGGCCAGGTCCGCCAGCCGAGGTCACGGAGGCGCGCGAACAGGTACGCGACGACGATCACCTCTTCCGTCACCCCGGCTCGGAGGGCGGAGAGCAGCAGCACGGGGACGGTCCACCAGTGCTCGCCGAGGTTCGTCGGCACCACCGTGACGGTGAGGTCCAGGGCCTTGCCCACGAGGTAGAGGCCGATGCCGGGGATGCCGATCGCGAGGGCCAGGCCGACGCCACCGAGGGTGTCCCGGCCCGCGCGCGAGAAGTCGACGCCGAGCCGGCCCAGGTGTGGCCGCTCCTCGCGCCACAGCAGGAACGCCACGAGCAGCACGGGCACGAGGTCCACCGCCACGCCGAGCACCTGGTAGGCGAGGTCGAAGAATTCGCGACTGCTCAGCGGCGAGTTCAGCGTGGCCGTCTGCTGCGACAGCGCGGTCTGCTGGGTGAGCCGGTTCACGATCGAGAGCACCGAGTAGACGGCCGACGCCCCGAGCGAGAGACCGAGGACGATCGCGATCTCGACCCGGAGGCGCGCTCGGGTCATCGGGGCCGGGCGCGGTGCGAGGGTATCGGGCGGTGTCACGGCGGAGGCGGGGTCGTGGGGGCGGCCCACGGGGGTGATCGTACGGGACCGGCGTGGGGGGGCCGCCCCGCGCCCCCCGCGGGGGGGGGGGACAATACCGTCCAGGGGG
>NZ_LHOZ01000007.1:0-6886 GCF_001297205.1 Frigoribacterium sp. RIT-PI-h
TCCTCGACCCGACCGCCGCTCTCAGCGGCGGGCGTCGCCGGTGGTGGGCTCGATGTGCGGGCCGTCGTCGGGCTCGTCGCCGGCCGCGACCTTCTCGGCCTGACGACGGTCGAACGCCGCCTGCATCGACTCGGCGTGGTCCGTCTTGGCCTTGGCGAGGGCCTCGTCGTCACCGCGCATGGTCGCCGCGGTCGAGCGCAGGCGCGCCCCGACGGCCGTGACGAAGTCGGCGGGGGTGGGACTGAAGTCGTCGCTCTCGTCACCGTCGCCCGCGGCGACGGAGGGGGGCAGCCCGTCGCCCTCGTCGTGTGGGATCGGCTGCTGGGCGTGCTCGACGCAGAGCTTGGCGACCTCCTCGGCGTGGGCGTGCATGACCGAGTGGGCGGCGCCGGGCATCTCCCAGAGGCGGGACGAGGGCAGCAGCTCGCCGACGCGGCGCACCCACTCGCGCGGGGCGGCGGCGGCGTGCCCCCCTCGGCTGACCAGGGTGTCGGCGGCGATCTGAGGCAGGTGCTGCTCGATCGGGTACGTCATCATCTTGGGCAGGATGCGCGAGAACCAGCGCACCCCACAGAGCACGTAGGCGCTCAGGGCCAGGAACTTCACCCGGCCGGGTTCGTGCCAGGCGGCACGGGCGAATCGCCCCGCCTGCGCGAGCACGTGACGATGGGCCGGATCGATCACGGGCCCGATCAGCACCACGGTCGACAGGTCGGGCCGGCGGGCGGCGAGGTCGACGACGATCTGCGTGCCCATCGAGTGCCCGACGACGACCGGGTCGTCGAGCCCGAGTTCGTCGATCGCCGTGCCGACCAGGTCGGCGTACTCACGGATGGTGAGGGCGTGGCCCGGGTGCGGGACCCCGGCGAAACCCGGCAGGTCGAGGGCGTGGACGGGGCCGAACTCGTTGAGGTTCGGCGCGAGGCGTTCGAAGTAGTCGGACGAGACGCCGATGCCCGGCACCAGCAGGAACGCACGCTCGCCGGTGTCACCGATCGTGTTGACCCGCACGTAGAGGTCGCCCCGTTCGACGCGGCGGACGGTCACGTTCGTGTCGACGTCGCCCGAGCGCGAGGCGTCGCGGGCGGCGGCGCTGCGGGCCGAACCGGCGTGGCGACGTCGAGGACTCATCGGATCAGTGTGGCACGGCGGGCTCGGAGCCCGGCGCGGTGGCGGGGCACCCGCTCCCGTGCCGCGCGGGCGCGGCGGGGCGGCACCGCCTGCCCGAGTCTCGTCAGACGGAGGCCACGACGCCGTCCAGCGCACGCAGGTTGCGCCGCAGGATCAGCGAGAGGGCGAGCGCCGATGCGGGCCCGGCGGCACGCATCCACCAGGCGGCGGGACGCCAGACGACACGGATGTCGAGCGTCACGCTGTCGTCGTCGTGGTGGCGCACGCGGTAGCTCTCCCAGCCGCGCTGGGGGTGGCCGACCAGGGCGGCGTGACCGAAGCCGATCTCGGTCTCGGACCGTACGACGGCGAACACCCGGCAGGCGACCGGTGGGTGCAGGGGGCCGAAGGTGACGCCCCAGACGCTCGTCGCGCCGACGGTCACCCGGGCGGGCCCCTCGAGCGGCACGAAGCCCGAGCCGCGATGCACCTGCCAGTGCAGCACGGCGTCACCCGCGGCGTCGAAGGCGGCCCGGCCGTGGCCGATCACCCGGCTGCGGGTCGTGACGTGGAACCCGGCGGGCGGCGGGCCGTCGAGGGTCGGCTCGCCGCCGAGGGCGTATCCGCCGCCGAACCGGGCCCGGGGCGGGCGGGTCGGGCGCGGCCGGGGTGGTCGCGGCCGGGGTGGTCGCGCCCGCGACGGGTGGGACGTCAGGGGTCGGCCCTGCCACGTCATGACGCTCGGCCGGGGCATGATCGGACCGTGACCGAAGCGACCGCCCCGACGCCGCCCCCGCTCTCGACTCCGCCCACGGCCTACCTGATCCTGCACGGCTGGCAGAACCGCCGCCCCGAGGGCCACTGGCAGCGGTGGCTCGCCGGCGCGCTCGGGGCCCGGGGGCACGTCGGGCGCTACCCGCAGCTGCCCGACGCCGACGAGCCCTCGCCCGCCGCCTGGGACGCCGCGGTGCGACGCGAGCTCGACGGCCTCCCCGGGGACCTGCCGCTGACGGTGTTGTGCCACAGCCTCTCGTGCCTGCTCTGGCTGAGGCTGCAGGCCGGTGACGTACCTCCGCGGGCCGACCGGGTCGCGCTCGTCGCGCCTCCTTCGCCCGAGCTGATCGCCGGGCAGCCGATCCACGCCTTCGTGGCCGGCGACCTGTTCGACGGCCGTCGGCTCTCGCCCGGCGGGTCCGCCGCGGCGGTCGTCGTCGCCGGGGACGACGACGAGTGGCTGCCGCTCGGCCCGGTCGACACCTGGGAGGCGCGGGTCGACGCCCCGGTCGTCGTCGTGCCCCGAGGCGGTCACCTCACCCCTGACTCGGGCTACGGCGAGTGGCCGGCCGTGCTGGCCTGGGCGCTCGGGGTGCCCGCGGCGGAGGCGTTCGGCTGATCGGCCGTGCGGTCACGACCGGCGGCCGACGGAGCGGTCACGACCGGCGGCCGACGGAGCTGCCGGGCCTACGCGTCCGGCGCGAGGAAGGCGGCGGCCGCGCGAGACAGGTAGGCCGGGTCGTCGGCGCCGCAGAGCTCGCGGGCCGAGTGCATTCCGAGCAGCGGGATGCCGACGTCGATCGTGCGGATGCCGAGCCGCGTCGCCGTGATCGGCCCGATGGTCGAACCGCAGGGCACCGAGTTGTTCGAGACGAACTCCTGGAACGGCACGCCGGCCTGCTCGCACGTCCGTGACCACTCGGCCGCGCCGAGCCCGTCGGTGGCGTAGCGCTGGTTGGCGTTGATCTTGAGCAGCGGTCCGCGGTTCACGACCGGCTGGTTGACCGGGTCGTGCCGCTCGGGGTAGTTCGGGTGCACGGCGTGCCCGGCGTCCGCGCTCAGGCACCACGACCCGGCGAGGGCGCGGCGGTGGTCGGTCGTCGTCGCCCCGAGACCGGCCGAGACGCGGGCGAGGACGTCCTCGAGTAGCGGACCGGCGGCACCCGACGGCGTGGCCGACCCGACCTCTTCGTGGTCGAACGCCGCGAACACGGCGACGTGGTCGAGCTCGACGCCCGCCGTCGCGGTCTCGATCAACGCGACGAGACCGGCGTGGGTCGACGACAGGTTGTCCATGCGCCCGGCGGCGAACAGCTCGCCGGAGAGCCCCAGGACCGCAGGAGGCGCGGTGTCGGCCACGACCACGTCGTACCCGGTCACGTCGGCTCCGGTCAGCCCGGCCAACCCGGCGAGGTGGCCGAGGACGTCGGCCTCGTCGAGCGGACCCGCCCCGACCACGGGGTTCAGGTGACGCTGGGGGTCGAGCTTGAGGCCGTCGGCGTTGACGCCGCGGTCGAGGTGGACGGCGAGCTGCGGGAAGCGCAGCAGCGGCCCGGTGCGAACCAGGTGCGTCTCGCCGGTGCGGGTGACCAGTCGACCGGCGAACTCGAGGTCGCGGTCGAGCCACGAGGTGAACAACGGGCCGCCGTAGACCTCGACACCGGCCTGCAGCCAGCCGCGGGTGCCGGTCGTCGGCTTGGGCTTGAGCTTGAAGCCGGGGGAGTCGGTGTGCGCCCCGACGACGCGGAACGGCGTCGTGGCCGTCGCCGTGGCGGGCTCGATCCAGGCGATGACCGCGCCGTCACGCACGACGTAGCGACGCCCCGGGCCGGTGGGCCACTCGGCGGTCTCGTCGACGGCGGTGCACCCGGCGTCGTCGAGCCGGCGGGCGGCCCGGCCGCGGCGTGGAAGGACGAGGGCGCGGCCTGGAGGAAGCGGGCGAAGTCGTCGAGGGGGGGGCGCGTGTCCGTCATCCCCACCAGCATGCACCACCCCGTCGTCGCTGAGACCCCACGAAGTCGCCGAGACCCCGGCGCGCGCACGGGGGTCTCGGCGACTTCCTGGGGTCTGACAACGGGTCAGCGGCCGCCGCTGCCGCCGCGGTTCGCCCCGATGTCGCCACGGTGGGCGTTCGCCTCGGGGTCGGCCGAGTGCGGGTCCTCGTCGTCGACGGTCAGGGCGGCGTCCTGCTCGCCCGAGACGCCGCCGGGGCTCACGGCGACGTATCCGTCCTCGCCCGAGTGGCTGCCGCCCAGCGGCTGCGTGACGTCGCCGTCGGGAGTCGCGTCGCCCGACCCGGCGGGCTCGCCTTGCGTGTCGGTCGGGCCCGACCCGTGGGTCGCCCGGTGCGTCTCGATCGCGGCGGCCTCGACGGCCGCCTGGTCGAGCGCGTCACCGTGGCCGAGCTCGTCGTCCGGTCCGTGCGGGTCGGGGTTCGTGCGGGCGTCGCTCATCGGGGAGTCCTCTCGTGGTGGGCCTCCGAGGCTAGGCGCACCGCGCCTTCTCGTCCGGACGGCGTCGTCAGGCGGCGCCGGTCGCGTCACGGCGCGGTCGGCAGCACCGCGGCCCAGAGGTGGAAGAGGGCGTAGGCGCGCCAGGGCGACCACGCCGCTCCGGCGGCCTCGGCCTGCTTCGTCGTCAGGCCGCCCATCACGCGCCGCAGCACGAGGTCGCCCGCGGGCCAGGCGTCCCGGTCGCCGAGGGCACGCACCGCGAGGTACTCGACCGTCCACGGGCCGATGCCGGGCACGGCGAGCAGGCGTCGACGCGCGTCGGCGTGGTCGACGTCGGGCGCGATCACGAGCCCGTCGGCGACGACCTCGGCCCGGGCGTGGATCGTCCGCGCCCGACTGTTCGTCACCCCGACCGCGGCCCGCAGCCCGTCGACGCCGGCGGACGCCCGGCGCCCGGCACGGGGGAACCGCGCGGGGCCCGCCCCCGCGACCGGATCGCCGTAGGCCGCCACGAGTCGCCCGGTGAAGGTGCGCGCCGCGGCGAGCGAGACCTGCTGCCCGAGCACGGTCATCGCGGCCGTCTCGAACCCGTCGGGGTTGCCCGTCACGCGGATGCCCGGTCGCGCCGCGACGAGCGGCCCGAGCACCGGGTCGTCGGCGAAGCCCCGCTCGACGTCGTCGAGGTCGGTGTCGAGGTCGAGCCACGTCCGCACGACGCGTCGGGCCTCGTCGACCGTCCCCTCCGTCGGCGGCACGCCGTCGGGTCCGGTCATCGCCACGTCGACCCCGGTCGACGCGAACGACAGGTCGAGACGGTAGGAGGCGCGCACGGCCCCCGAGCCCAGCTCGACCAGTCGCGCGTGCGACGCCGCGGCGACGTCGGTGGCTTCGGCTCCCGGGACGCTGTGCGCGGCCAGCAACCCCACGGCGTGCGCGTGGTCCCAGGCTCCGACGGGTTCGACGACGAAGCGCGAGGCCGCCTCGCCGGGCGCAGCCGCGTCCGAGGCCGCCGCGTCGAGCGGGTCCGCCCTCACGACCGGGCCGCCCGGCCGCCGCCGGCCGCCACGGGCCGACCGTCGTCGCCCCACACCCCCGACGACCCGCGGCGGTGGCTGTCGACGAGGTGCGTGTCGACGATGCCCGCGGCCTCCATCAGGGCGTGCATGGTGGTCGGCCCCACGAACGTGAACCCCTTCGCCTTGAGAGACTTCGAGAGCGCGAGCGACTCGGGCGACATCGTCGGCACCTCCGCCATCGTGCGGGGCCGGGGCGTCTCGGCGGGCCGGAACGACCAGACGAAGTCCACGAGCCCACCGTCGGCGCGCAGGTCGAGCGTCGCCCGCGCGTTGCGGATCGTCGCGTCGACCTTGAGCCGGTTGCGGACGATCCCCGCGTCGGTCATCAGGCGCTCCCGGTCGGCGTCGTCGAAGCGGGCGACCACCTCGGGGTCGAAGTCGGCGAACGCGGTGCGGAACGCCGGCCGCTTGCGCAGGATCGTCGCCCACGACAGCCCCGACTGGAACGCCTCGAGGCTCAGCCGCTCGAACAGGCCGCGCTCGTCGCGGACCGGCAGACCCCACTCGGTGTCGTAGTAGTCGCGCAGCAGCGGGTCGGTCGACGCCCAGACCGGCCGGGCCAGCCCGTCGTCACCGACCACGACGCCCGTGCCGGCCGGGCCCGACGGCACCGCACCCGACGGAATCGGCTTCGAAGGCACCATGCCGGGGCGCACCACGTCGCTCACGCGCGTGCCTCGAGGTCGATCAGGATCTGCTTGGCCGCCATGCCCCCACGGTAGTTGCCGGCGGTCCCGTCGCTCCGCACCACCCGGTGGCAGGGCACGACGACCGGCAGCGGGTTGGTCGCGCAGACCGTGCCGACGGCCCGCACCGCACGGGGGCTGCCCGAGGCGAGGGCGACCGAGGCGTAGCTCGCCGTCGCGCCGTAGCCGATGTCGGGCAGGTGCTCGAGCACCGTCCGCTGGAAGCCCTTCGACAGACGCCGGTCGAGCGGCAGGTCGAACGCGCGGCGCTCGCCGCGGAAGTACTCGTCGAGCTCGCGTGCCACGGCGTCGAGCCGCGACGGAGCCTCGACGATGCGGGGGCTGACGGTCGAGGCCAGGCGGTCGAGCACCGTGTCGTGCCCCTCGATCTCGAAGGCGACCCGCAGCACGCCCACGTCGGTCGCGCAGACGAGCAGCCGCCCGACGGGGGAGTCGAGGGTGCGGTAGGCCACGTCGACCGCCCCGGCGTCGAGGGCGGCCTCGGCGAAGCGGGCGTGCAGGGCGGCGAGACGGTCGTCGGCCGGGTCGAGACCGGTCAACAGGACGCGCGGGTCTGTCGACGCGTCGGCGGGGGAGGCGGTCATCGCGTGCCCTTCGGCTCGGGGGAGGCGGACGGGGGACCGCGCGGGGCGGGGACTCGCTGCCGTCGGGGGCGGCCGCGGCGGTGGCGGGCGGGCCGAGGGCCGTGCGCGTGGCGACGGGGGCCGCTCCGGGGGCGACACCGCCCGAGAGCTGCGACGATCTCGTCCTCAGCGAGGTCGAACCC
>NZ_LHOZ01000050.1:0-6778 GCF_001297205.1 Frigoribacterium sp. RIT-PI-h
GCCCGCCGCCCTCGCCTGGGGCGGCCCGCCGAGTCGGTACACCGACGCGGCGGTCCCACGGCTCACGGACGGGCTCCCCCGCGCCTCCTCGGCCCGCGCGCGCACCGGGCTGCCGCCCGCGCTCGACGGCCCGATCGCCCCCGCACCCGCACCGCCACCGCCACCGCCACCGCCACCGCCACCGCCACCGCCACCGACCGAGAGACCACGCACCCCCGAACGACAGGAGCACCATGAGCACCACCTCGACCTCCCCGGCCTCGCGGCCCCTCCGACCGGTGCTGCCCGCCCCCGGCGAGCTGCCCGTCGCCACCGTCTCGGACGCCATGGAACGCTTCGGGGTCGCGGACGGCATCCGCCCGCTCTGGCGTGGTGCCGCCCTGTCGGGCCCGGCGTTCACGGTGTGGACCCGGCCGGGAGACAACGCCGGCCTGCACGCCGCGTTCGAGCTCATCCGTCGGGGCGAGATCCTCGTGGTGAACGGTGGCGGTGACGAGACCCGCGCCCTGATCGGCGAGCTGGTGGCCGAGAAGGCCAAGGCGCTCGGCGTCGGTGGCATCGTGCTCGACGCCGCCGCCCGCGACGTGGTCGAGCTCGAGCGCGTCGGCGTGCCGGTGTTCGCGCGGTCCGTGACGCCGGCGGGGCCCTGGAAGACCGGGCCGTTCCGCACCGGCGAGACGATCGCGGTCGGCGGCGTGGCGGTGTCGCCGGGCGACTGGGTGCTCGGGGACGACGACGGGGTGGCGATCGTGCCGGCCGCCCGGGTCGACGAGGTCGTGGCGGCGACGCACGAGCTGCTCCGCGGAGAAGGCGACCGTCGGGCGGCGAACCGGAAGCTGGTGCCGCGTGACTGACGCGGGCTCGACCGGCTCGCAGGGGTCGACGTGCTGGACGGGCCCAGGGGGCTCGGGAAGCTCGACGGACCCGGCGGGCCGCACGCCCGTCGTCTGGGTGCCGCGGCCGATCGACGACGACGTGGTCGCCTCGCTGCGCGCCTGGGCCGACGTTCGGCTCGGCTGGGGGGACGACGCCACGGACTGGTCCGACGTCGCGGCCGAGGGCGAGGGCGTGCTGCTGCGCACGGCCCGGGTCGACGGGGCGATGATGCGCGAGGCACCGCGGCTTCGCGTCGTCGCGCGGCACGGCGTCGGCCTCGACACGGTCGACGTCGACACCGCGGCCGAGCTCGGCGTCCCCGGGCCCACGCCCCCGGCCGCGAACAGCCGGTCGGTCGCCGGGCGCGCCGTGCCGTTGCTGATGGTGACCGGGCGCGGGCTCGGGGCGGCGTGGTCGGGCGGCCGAGGAACCGGGGACCCGGGTGCCGACGGCTCCGGGACCGTCCCGACCCGCGCCTCCCTCGTGGGTCGCGAACTGCACGGCGCGACGCTCGGGCTGCTCGGCTTCGGCCGGATCGCGCGGCTCGTGGCCGACACGGCCCGCGACGGCCTCGGCATGCGCGTCGTCGCCCACGACCCGCACCTCTCGGACGACGCCGTCCGGGCGGCCGGAGCCGAGCCCGCCGACCTCGACGCCCTGCTCGCGGCGTCGGACGCGCTGAGCGTCCACGTGCCCCTGACGCCCACCACCGTCGGCCTGATCGGCGCGCGCGAGCTCGCCCTGTTGCGCCCGGGCGCGGTGGTCGTCAACACCTCGCGCGGCGGCGTCGTGGACGAGGAGGCGCTGGTCGCCTCGCTCGACGCCGGTCACCTCGCAGGGGCCGGTCTCGACGTCACCACGGTCGAGCCGTTGCCCGCCGACCACCCCCTGCGCGGCCGATCCGACGTCGTGCTCACCCCGCACGTCGGAGGCCAGACCCGCGAGGCCATGGCCCGCGTCGGGCACGAGGCCGCCGAGCACCTCCGCCACGTGCTGTGCGCCCCCGGTCAGGACCCCGGCGCGAGGAAGCCCGTCTCGTAGGCGAGGATGACCAGCTGCGCCCGGTCGTGGGCGTCGAGCTTGGTCATGATGCGGTTGACGTGGGTCTTCGCGGTGTGCGGCGAGATGACCAGGTCGGTGGCGATCTCGGCGTTCGCGCGACCCCGCGCGACGAGCAGCAACACCTCGCGCTCGCGGTCGGTCAGGTGCGCGAGCTCGGGTGGCACGGCCTGCGACGGTGCAGCCCCCGACGACGACTCCCCCGAGGCCGGACCCGACCCTCCGCCGCCACCACCCGTGCCGGCACCGTCGCGGCCACCCCCCGGCAGCACGTACTTCTCGATCAGACTGCGCGTCGCGGCGGGCGACAGCAGCGACTCCCCCGCGTGCACGGCGCGGACCGCCCGGACGATCTCGTCGGGCTCCGCACCCTTGCCGATGAAGCCGCTCGCCCCGGCGCGCAGGGCCGCGACGAGGTACTCGTCCTCCTCGAACGTCGTGAGGATCAACACTCTCGTCCCGGCGAGCGACGGGTCGGCGCAGATCGCGGCCGTCGCGCCGAGGCCGTCGAGCTCGGGCATGCGGATGTCCATCACGACCACGTCCGGCCGCAGGGCCGAGGCGCGCAGGACCGCCTCCCGGCCGTTCACGGCGTCGCCCACGACCTCGACCCCGTCCTCGCCGTCGAGGATGTCGGTCACCGCCTGACGGATCAGCGGCTGGTCGTCGACGACGAGCACGGTCGTCACGACACGGCCCCGTCCCCGTCCGACGAGCGACTCACCGGCAACACGGCCGCCAGCCGAAAGCCGCCCGGCGTGGGCCCGGTCTCGACCACCCCGCGAACCGAGGCGACGCGTTCGCGCAGCCCGAGCAACCCGTGCCCACCCCGCACGTCGTCCGGGTCGGGCTCGGGCCGCACCACCGGCACGGGGTTCGTCACGACGATCGACACCTCGTGCTCGTCGACCGCGACGAGCACGTGCGCGCGGTGCTCGGCGCCGTGCTTGGCGGCGTTCGTCAGCCCCTCTTGCACGACCCGGTACGCGACGAGGTCGGCCGCGCCCGTCACCGAGGCGAGCGGCCCCTCGACCCGGGTGCCCACGACGAGCCCGGCGTCGGCGAACCCCGCCACGGGCTCGTCGAGTCGCGCCAGACCTGGCTGGGGGGACGGGGCGCGGTCCGAGGCCCCGGCGCGCAGCGCCTCGAGCAGGTCGCCGATCTCGCCGAGGACGGTCCGAGAGGGGCGGCGGATGGTCGCGAGGGCCGTCACGGCTTTCTCGGGTCGGGTCTCGATCGCCGACGACGCGACCCCGGCGTTGAGGCTGATCACCGAGATCTGGTGGGCGACGGCGTCGTGCAGGTCGCGGGCGATGCGCAGCCGCTCCTCGGCCACCCGGCGCGAGGCCTCGGCCTCGCGGGTGCGCTCGGCCCGTTCGGCGCGCTCGGTGACGGCCTCGATGTACTCGCGCCGCGAGCGGCTGGCGTCGCCCGCGGCGGCGGCGAAGGCGATGAGCAGGGTGAACTGGACCACGGGCAGGTCGACGACACGTCCGCCCACCGCCAGGAGACCGAGCAGCAGGACGGCCAGGGCGGTGCCGACCGTCACGACGATGGTGCGGCGCCGCGGGGTGCGTGCGGCGACGGCGAAGACGGCGATTCCGGTGGCGAGCACGACGCCGGGTGCGAGCGTGCCGAGCAGGGTGCCGAGGCCGAAGAACCCGACGACGGCGGCGAGCACCGGGATCGGACGGCGGCGCCGCAACGGCAGCAGGGCCGCGGGGGCCAGGACGACGGCGACGGCCAGCCCGCCGGTCGGTCGGAACTCCGCGACGGGGAAGGGGGCGAAGGCCGCACCGACGACGAGCACCGCGGCGAGCGTGTCGCCCAGCCACCAGGGGACGCGAGGTCGCGGGTAGGCCGGCTCGCGCCTCCTGCCGTCCGTCGTCGTCATGACCCCATCGTGCCCTGGAACGCCGGCGGCCGAGTCCCCCTGTGGCCCGACGTCGCGTACCGCGGTCGCGGTACGGGCGGTCGGGCAGGTGTCCGCGGTGGGGGGACGCCCCGGGCGGCGCGGCCCGCGAGGGTGGGTCTCGGCCCCGGAGACACCGGGCCGTCAGCGACAGGAGCACCATGGCGCCGATCATCTCGGTCCGAGACGTCCACCGTTCGTACGGGCGCGGCCCGAACCGGTTCGAGGCCCTCAAGGGGGTGAGCTTCGACATCGCCGAGGGCGAGAGCGTGGCGATCGTCGGCAAGAGCGGCTCGGGCAAGTCGACCCTCATGCACGTTCTCGCCCTGCTCGACGCCCCGACGACCGGCACCGTCGAGCTCGAGGGCGTCGACACGAGCACGCTCAAGGGCGGGCGCCTGAACCGGACGCGGAACAAGACGTTCGGCTTCGTGTTCCAGCAGTTCTTCCTCACGTCGAGCTCGTCGGTGCTCGAGAACGTCGTGCTGCCCATGAAGATCGCGGGCGTGCCCCGCGGCGAGCGCCGTCGCCGCGGTCTGGCGGCCCTCGAGCAGCTCGAGCTGGCCGACAAGGCGAAGAACAAGGCCCTGAACCTGTCGGGTGGTCAGAAGCAGCGCACGGTGATCGCGCGGGCGTTGGTCAACGATCCGCGCATCATCTTCGCCGACGAGCCCACGGGCAACCTCGACACGGCGACCGGGGCGGTCGTCGAGGACATCCTGTTCTCGTTGAACCGGGAGAACGGCATCACGCTGATCGTGGTGACCCACGACGAGGAGCTCGCGGCGCGCTGCGACCGGCGCATCGTGATCCGCGACGGGCTGATCGTCGACGACGAGGCCGAGGTGGCCGCATGAAGACCACCGACCTGCTGTCGACCGCCGTCTCGAACACGTTCCGGTCGAAGACGCGCACGATCCTGACCATCCTGGCGATCTTCGTCGGCGCGTTCACCCTGACGCTGACGAGCGGGCTGGGCACCGGCATCAACGCCTACATCGACGACACGGTCTCGGCCGTCGGCTCGTCCGACACCATGACGGTCACGAAGGCCTCCGACGATGCGCAGGGTCTCCGCGTGGGCGGCTCGGGCCCGACCGAGTACGACCCCGACACCGTCGCTGCCGGCGGGGTCGGCGCCCCCCGGTCGACCGCCGTCCCCCTGACCCCGGACGACGCGACGACCCTCGAGGGCGTCGACGGCGTGCTGGACGTGCAGCCGACCCGGTCGCTCTCGACCGACTACGTCGAGGGCGAGAGCGGCACGAAGTACGTCGTGTCGGCGAGCGCGCTCGTGCCGGGGCAGCAGCTCACCCTGACCGCGGGCGCCCAGCCCGACGACGACGCCGCCGACCTGCAGGTGGCGATCCCCACGTCCTACGTCGAGCCGCTGGGGTACCGCGACGACGAGGCGGCCGTCGGTCAGCCCGTCACGCTGGCCGTGACCGACGCCACGCGCACGCAGCACACGGTCACCGCGACCGTCGTCGGCGTCGCGGAGGAGAGCATCGCGTCGCCCGCCGGCGCGTCGATCACCCCGAACGCCGCTCTCGGCACGGCCCTCTTCGACGCGCAGAACGTCGGGCTGCCCGCCGACCAGGTCGACCGTTACGCGCAGGCCACGGTGCGGTTCGCCGCGGACGCGTCCGACCAGCAGGTCACCGACCTCAAGGACCGTCTGACGGCCGCCGGCTACACCGGCACCACCGTCGCCGACCAGCTGGGCACCTTCACGACGGTGATCGACGGCATCGTGCTGGTGCTCAACGCCTTCGCGATCATCGCCCTGCTCGCGGCGAGCTTCGGCATCGTCAACACGTTGCTCATGTCGGTGCAGGAGCGCACCCGCGAGATCGGCCTGATGAAGGCCATGGGCATGGGCAGTGGCAAGGTCTTCGGACTGTTCAGCCTCGAGGCGGCGTTCATCGGGTTCCTCGGCAGCGCGATCGGCGTGGGCGTCGCGATGATCGCGGGCAGCGTGGTCAGTGCCGCCCTGGCCGGATCGTTGCTGTCGAACCTGCCCGGGCTGACGCTGATCGCGTTCGACCCCGTGTCTATAGCGCTGATCATCGTCGTGGTGATGGTGATCGCGTTCCTGGCCGGCACGATGCCCGCCGCCCGCGCCGCCAAGGCCGACCCGGTGGAGTCGCTCCGCTACGAGTGAGGACGAGGAGGCGCGGGTCAGCCCCGGAAGGACGCCCCGGTCTCGTGCTCCAGCAGCGTCCACATCCAGTCGAGCGCGAGGGCGGGCGTGAGGCCGGGGGCCTTCTGGGCGAGCTGGGTCGCGAGGCCGTCGCTGTAGGCCGCGAGCTTGAGGGCGAGGGCCGACGGGTCGGCCGTCGCGAAACGCCCCTGCTCGACCCCGCGGCGCAGGGTGCGGGTGAGGCAGGCCTCCCAGACGCGGATGCGCTCGACGTACTCGGCGGCGACGGCGGGCTTGCGTGCCACGGCCGTCCAGTAGTCCGACCAGAGCCGCCAGTGCTCGTCGGTCGCGTCGGTGTCGGCGAACAGGGGCTCGACGAGCATCCGCACCCCGACGACCGGATCGGACTCGGCGTCCACCGCCTCGATGATCGACGAGTAGAACCGTGCCGTCTCGAGGGCGACGACCTCGTTCAGGATCTCGGCGACTCCGTCGAAGTGGTACGTCACGGTGCCGATCGAGACCCCGGCCGCGGCGGCGATGTCGCGCAGGCGGGTGGCACCCATGCCCTCGCGGACGATCACCTCGCGGGCCGCCTCGACGATCGACGCGCGACGGACGACCGGCTTCTGCCGCACGCCCGTGCCCGCGCCGCCCGTGCCCGCGCCGCTCAGGCCGCCCGCGCCGCCCCCGCCGCCCCCGCCGCTCATGCGGACGGCCGCGGCCCGAGCTCGCCGAAGGGCCGGGCGGCGACGGGCGCCGCCCCGGCCGCGGGGCCGCCGGCCCGT
>NZ_LHOZ01000034.1:0-6560 GCF_001297205.1 Frigoribacterium sp. RIT-PI-h
CCTCGAGGGCACCACCGTCCACATCAGCCCCGACGCCGCCGCGCTGCTGAACCAGACCTTCAAGACCGACGCCGTCCAGGACGAGATGCTCGTCGGCGTCGCGAAGATCACCGCCGCCACGGAGTAGTACCCGAGACCGGCTGTACGCCGGTCTGACCCCAGGGTCGCACTGCGCCTGGCGTGGTGTGACCCGGAACCCGGGTCGTCTCCGTGACGACGCACCGGCCCTCGCTCCTCGAGGGCCGGTCATCCCGGTGGTCCCCCCTTCCGCCTTCGTGCGGGAGGGGGTTTCCTCTGCCCTGGCCCAACCGCCGACCGCCGAACGGAACTCCGTGGTCCCCCCCGCCTCCGCTCTGCCTCCCCCGATGCTCCTCGGGCGCCTCCCGACCCATGCCGAAGCAGCCCCGGTCGAGGTGCACCTGCCGCGTTCACGGTTCCCCGTGGCGATCAGCTTCGAGTCGTCGGACACGTGGTCGATCGCCGAGCGCTTCGGCGAGCAGCTCGTCAGCCACGGACGACTCACCTACCGGGCCGGGGCGTTCGTCGTCCGCACCGCGGCCGGCACGACCCGCTACGGCCCCTCGTGGCAGGCCGCCGTCACGGCTCACCTCCTCCACCGCGGCTGACGGCGGACCCTCGGATCACCTCGCCCCACCGGACCGTTGTCACTTCTCACCACGGACGGTCGCATCGTGGTGCTTCCGGTGGAAGTGCACGAGCTGTCGAGGATCACCGGTCACCCGACCCAGTCGGCCCCACGGCCGTGACGCGGGAGGATGGCTCGGTGCCGCTCTCCTCCGACCGCCCCGACTGCTTCCACCTGCCGGCCGTCGACGCCGCGGCGATCCGGACGGGCCCGGATCGACTGCACCTCGTACCGCCGGACAGCGTGGCCGACGCGTCGACGATCGTCGCGAGCCATGCGCGGGCGCGCGCCGCCCGTGGCCGGAAGGAGGCGACCGGGTGCCTCGTCCCGATCGCCGGTGGACTCGTCCTGGCCGTCGTAGCCGAGACGCTGGTCCGGCTCGCGTCGATCCACCTCTCGTCCGGAGCAGCAGCCGCAGCCGTCGCGCTGTCTTTCGTCATCGGCGCGTCGGTGACCGCGGTCATCGTCCCGCGGACGACATCGGCCACACCCGTCCCGACTCCCCTGCCGTCCGTGCTGGTCCATCCCGTTGTCGCCGCCGGGGCCGCGGCGGACCTGCCCGCGCGGGACGTGGTTCTCGCGTCACGAGCCTTCGACGAGCGCGATCGCGCCGCGGCCGACCTCGAGAAGGCCCGCGCCGACGCGCAACTCACCGACCGGGAACGAGAGGTGCCCCCCGGCGACCGATCGACCTGGTTCTTCCGCCCGGAGGACCTGCCCGGAATCGAGCGCACGGCAGAGGACGCAGAGAGGCGAGCACGGGAGGTCGCCGACAGGCTCGACATCGTCCTCGAGGAAGAAGGCGGCTGGGACACGACCCCGGACGACTGACCTCGCCGGACGGCGAGCAGGCGACCCGAAGGACGACCACCCCCCATCGGCACACGCCCGGGTCAGCCCAGCGTCAGTTGCCCGTCGGCCTCGAGCCACTCGAGGCCCTCGACGACCGCCTGCACCGAGGTGTAGCGCGGGGCGTAGCCGAGCAGGCGGCGGGCCTTCTCGATGCTCATCGAGTGGCTGCGCGAGGCGTGTTGCCACGACGCGTCGCCGTGCTCGTCGGACGCCTGGTCTCGGAACTCGGCCCATGAGACGAACCGCAGCCGCGCCTCCTGACCGAAGTGCCGCGCGATCGCCTCGGCGAGTCCGCGCAGCGTGACCGCTCGCTCGCTGACGACGTGGAACGCCTCGCCGACCACCTGCGAGTGCCGCTCGGCGGCGAGCTGGAAGGCCTGCGCGACGTCGTCGGCGTGCACGTGGTGGACGGTCTCGAGCCCGAGGCCGGGCATCGCGATCTCGCGGCCGGTGGCGAGGGCCTCCCAGACCGAGAGGTCGAGGTTGCCGACCGCGTTGATCATCGGCCAGCCCGGACCGGTGATGTGCCCCGGGTGCAACACGATGCTCTGCACTCCGCCCGGGCGCCGCGACTCGCGGAGCAGCAGCTCTTCGACGGCGGCCTTCTGCGTGCCGTACTCGCCGAACGGGGTGCGCTCGGCTTCTTCGGTGATCGGCACCTCACGGGACGGGCCGTGCACCCAGACCGTGCCGCAGTGCACCAACACGGTGCCCGTGCCCTGCAGGGCGTCGACCATCTGGCGTGCCGACGCGACCGTGAAGCAGATCATGTCGATCACGACGTCGGCCCCGAGCCCGGCGATCTCGCCCGCGAAGGTGCCGTCGGCGTCGCCCGCCTCGCGGTCGAGCAGGAGGCGCGTCACGCGTGACCACGCCGCGTGCTGCCGGTACGGCTCGGAGGCCCCGCGGCTGACAGCGACCACCTCGTGGCCGGCCTCGACGAGTCTCGGGACGAGGAAGCCACCGACGTGGCCGGTGGACCCGATGACGACGACCTTCACGACGCGACCCCCGACACGATCGAGAGGGCCTGGAGCGGACGGCGGGGAGGAAGAGTGGCAGCGCTGCGCACGGCATCGGAGGACATGGCCCGACGCTACCCCGCACCCCGGACACCGGTGTACCCCGCATGGGGGTCGCCCGGCGTCCCCCCAAGTGCCCACTGTGCCCGGGCCCCGTTTTCTTCACACTTCCTATGAGGAGCACAGCGGCTCGTCGGATCGCCGGGCACGGCGCTCCACGAGTCACCCCCTCCGCGCGTCCCGCCCGGTACGCGCGACCCGACGAGGAGAACCATGACCTTCACCGACCCCCGCGCCCGTGGCACCCGCCGCCGCGTGACGACCGTCTGCCTCGCGGCGTCCCTGACCCTGGGACTCGTCGCCGTGGGCTCCGGCGCCGCCGTCGCCGCGCCTCCTGCGTCCGCACCGGCCGCACCCGGCAAGCCGGGCCCCGCGCCGACGCTGCCGGTCGTCGAGGGACCGGTGATGAACTACGTCGTCAACGCGACGAAG
The DNA here is from genome assembly GCF_001297205.1 of Frigoribacterium sp. RIT-PI-h. Lineage (NCBI taxonomy): Bacteria > Bacillati > Actinomycetota > Actinomycetes > Micrococcales > Microbacteriaceae > Frigoribacterium > Frigoribacterium sp. RIT-PI-h. The sequence continues at coordinate 3,013 of NZ_LHOZ01000034.1, forward strand.
GCGAACCCGGGCGCGACCAAGCAGGTCGAGCGTGCGGTCGCCGCCTCCGGCGGCAGCGTCATCGCCGCGTACGCCGATCTCGGCGTGGTCGTGGCGCAGTCGAGCAACACGAACTTCTCCGCCTCGGTGCGCGGCGACAAGGCCGTCTCGTCGGCCGGAGCCACCCGCACCGCCGCTGTCGCCGAGACCGACCCGACCTACGGCGTCGGCACGACCGCCCCCGGCCCGGGCAAACCCGTCAGGCCCGGCCACCCGGGCGGTCCCGGCAAGCCCGGTGGCCCCGGCGAGCCCGGTGGCCCCGGACACCCCGGTAAGCCGAAAGCCGCGACCTCGCCCGAGCAGCGACTCGAAGAGGCCACGACCGTCGTCGCCGACCCCCTCGAGGCCCAGCAGTGGGACCTCACGGCGATCAAGGCCGACCAAGCGCACCAGGTCACCGACGGCAGCCGCGACGTGCTCGTGGCCGTGCTCGACTCGGGCATCGAGGGCGATCACCCCGACCTGCAGCCGAACATCGACGTGGCCGCCTCGGCGAGCTGCCTGACCGGGACGCCTGACTCGAGCTACGCCGCCTGGCAGCCCACGACGAGCGACCACGGCACCCACGTGGCCGGCACCATCGCCGCCGCCCGCAACGGCGTCGGCATCGTCGGCGTGGCCCCCGGCGTGACGATGTCGGCCGTCAAGGTCGTCAGCGACGACGGCTTCATCTACCCCGAGGCCGCGATCTGCGGCTTCATGCAGGCCGCCGCGACCGGCGCCGACATCACGAACAACAGCTACTACGTCGACCCGTGGCAGTTCTGGTGCGGCTCGGACGTCGACCAGGCGGCCGTGCTGACCGCCGTGGACCGCGCCGTGCAGTTCACGCAGAAGAAGGGCATCGTCAACGTGGCGGCGGCCGGCAACTCGTCGATCGACCTCGCGAACAAGACGGTCGACACCGCCAGCCCGAACGACACCACGCCGGTGTCCCGGCCGATCGACTCGCGCTGCCTCGACATCCCGACCGAGCTCGACGGCGTCGTCACCGTGTCGTCGACCACCTCGGCCGGGGCGAAGTCGAGCTTCTCGAACTACGGCGAGGGCGTCATCGACGTCGCGGCTCCCGGTTCGGCGATCCTGTCGACCGTGACCGGCGGCGGCTACGGCACGAAATCGGGCACCTCGATGGCCTCGCCGCACGTCGCCGGCGTGCTGGCCCTGCTGAAGTCCACCCACCCGCGTCTCAGCGGCACGGCCCTCACCGGGTTGCTCGAGCAGCAGGCGACGGACACCCCGTGCCCCACCGGCACGACGACCTGCACGGGCACCCCGGCCGACAACGGCTGGTTCGGTGAGGGGATCGTCGACGCTCTGGCGGCCGTCACGAAGTAGCGAGCGCCACCCCGACGGGGCGTGCGACCGGCCCGAGCGGCCCGGCGGGCGCCCCCCCTCCTCGCGCGGACGGGGCGCCCGTTCGCCTCTAGGCTGAGCGAGTCCCAATCGGAGGTTCGATGCACACCTGGCCCGGCAACCCCTACCCCCTCGGCGCGACCTACGACGGCAGCGGCACCAACTTCGCGATCTTCAGCGAAGCCGCCAGCAAGGTCGAGTTGTGTCTGTTCGACGACGACGGCACCGAGACGAGGGTCGAGTTCACCGAGGTCGACGCCTACGTCTGGCACGCCTACCTGCCCACCGTGCAACCCGGCCAGCGCTACGGCTACCGTGTGCACGGCGAGTACGACCCCGCGAACGGCTCGCGCGCCAACCCGAACAAGCTGTTGCTCGACCCGTACGCCAAGGCCACCTGCGGCGAGATCGACTGGGACGAGGCACTGTTCGCCTACACGTTCGGCGACCCCGACTCGCGCAACGACAAGGACAGCGGCCCGCACATGATGCTGGGCGTCGTCATCAACCCGTTCTTCGACTGGCAGGGCGACCGCGCCCCCAAATACAGCTACGACGAGACCGTCATCTACGAGGCGCACGTCAAGGGCCTCACCGAAACGCACCCCGACATCCCCGAGGAAGAACGCGGCACGTACGCCGGCGTCGCGAACCCGGCGATCATCGACCACCTCAAGAAGCTCGGCATCACGACCCTCGAGCTGATGCCCGTGCACCAGTTCGTGCAGGACAACACGCTGCTCGAGAAGGGCCTCAGCAACTACTGGGGCTACAACACCATCGGGTTCTTCGCCCCGCACGCCGCCTACTCGGCCACCGGCGACATCGGCCAGCAGGTGCAGGAGTTCAAGACGATGGTGCGGGTGCTGCACGAAGCCGGCATCGAGGTCATCATCGACGTCGTCTACAACCACACGGCCGAGGGCAACCACCTGGGCCCGACCCTGTCGTTCAAGGGCATCGACAACGCCGCGTACTACCGGCTGATGGACGGCGACCAGCAGCACTACATGGACTACACGGGCACCGGCAACAGCCTGAACGTCCGCCACCCGCACTCGCTGCAGCTCATCATGGACAGCCTGCGCTACTGGGTCACCGAGATGCACGTCGACGGCTTCCGGTTCGACCTCGCGGCGTCGCTCGCCCGCGAGTTCTACGAGGTCGACCGCCTCTCGACCTTCTTCGAGCTCGTGCAGCAGGACCCGATCGTCTCGCAGGTCAAGCTGATCGCCGAGCCCTGGGACGTCGGCCCCGGCGGCTACCAGGTGGGCAACTTCCCGCCGCAGTGGACCGAGTGGAACGGCAAGTACCGCGACACTGTCCGCGACTTCTGGCGCGGCGAGCCCTCGACCCTCGGCGAGTTCGCCAGCCGCATCACCGGCTCGGCCGACCTGTACGAGCGTGACGGCCGTCGGCCGGTCGCGAGCATCAACTTCGTCACCGCCCACGACGGCTTCACGATGCGCGACCTGGTCAGCTACAACGAGAAGCGCAACGACGCCAACGGCGAGGACGGCAACGACGGCGAGAGCCACAACCGTTCGTGGAACTCGGGCGTCGAGGGCGAGACCGAGGACGGTGAGATCCGCGCCCTCCGCGAGCAGCGTCAGCGCAGCTTCCTGGCGACGCTGCTGCTCAGCCAGGGCGTGCCGATGCTGCTGCACGGCGACGAGCTCGGTCGCACCCAGGGTGGCAACAACAACACCTACGCGCAGGACAACCCGATCAGCTGGATCGACTGGCCGAACGCCGACCGCGACCTGATCGAGTTCGTGGCCGAGGTCATCAAGCTGCGGCACGACCACCCGACCTTCCGACGCCAGCGCTACTTCAACGGGCGCCCCGTGACCCGTGGCGAGGGCGAGCCCCTGCCCGACATCGTCTGGTTGACGACCGAGGGCGACGCCATGCAAGAGGGCGAGTGGAACGAGTCCTACGCCAAGGCGGTCGGCATGTTCCTCAACGGCAACGGCATCCGTGGCCGTGACGCCCGCGGCGGCCGCATCACCGACGTCAACTTCGTCCTGTACTTCAACGCCAGCGCCGAGACCGTCACGTTCGTCCTGCCGCCGGACGAGTACGCCCAGGGCTGGGAGGTCGTCGTCGACAGCACCGTGACCGCTCCCCCGCCGCCCTCCCCCCCCCCCCCC
>NZ_LHOZ01000125.1:0-6357 GCF_001297205.1 Frigoribacterium sp. RIT-PI-h
GGGGTGACGGGCACCGCGCCTCCTGCGGTGGGCTCGGGGGTGGGGGTGCTCATACGACGCTGCCCGCCTGTTCGCGACGACGGAGGCGTGCCGACAGCCAGTCGGTCAGCCAGATGGTGGGCAGGGCCAGCAGCACGAAGAGCAACCCGGCGAGCACGTAGGGCGTGAAGTTCGCCGCGGTCGCCGTCTCGATCTGCGCGGCGCGGACGGCGTCGACGGCCCCGAGCACCGAGATGAGCCCGACGTCTTTCTGCATCGAGACGAAGTCGTTCATGAGGGCGGGCGTCACCTTCCGCAGCGCCTGCGGGAACACGACGAGGCGCAGGGTCTTGGCGTGGCTGAGGCCGAGCGACCGGGCCGCGAGGCGCTGCGACGGGTGGACGGCGTCGATGCCGGCCCGGATGACCTCGGACACGTAGGCCGAGTAGGTGAGGATCAACGCGATCGTGCCCCAGAACTCGGCGGGCAGCCGCGGGATGCCGAGGCCGAGGCCCGGCACGCCGAAGCCGACGAGGTAGAGCACGATGATCAGCGGCATGCCGCGGAACAGGTCGGTGTAACCCCGCACCAGCGCCCGGACGGGGAAGAACACCGGCCCGCGCAGGGTGCGCAGCGCCGACAGGACGGTGCTGACGACGGCCACTCCGACGGCGGCGACCAGCAGCACCCGCACGTTCAGCCAGAGGCCCTCGACGACGCGGGGCCAGGCCGAGGCGAAGGTGGCCCCGTCGAGGAAGCTGAACTGGACGCGGGACCAGCCGGGCGTGCTGGTGACCGCCCACCAGGCGAGGGCGGCGAAGGCGACCGTGCTGACGGCGGCGATCACGACGGACCGGGTCGACTGTCGTCGACGGAACGCGCGTCGGTCGAGTTCGAGGTCGCTGACCGCCACCGGGTCGGCCGCGACCGTGCGAGGCGCTACGACAGCTCTTTCACGTCGTAGTCGGCCAGCCACTGCTGCTGCAGCTCGGCGAGCGTGCCGTCGGCCTGGAGGTCGTCGACGGCTTTCGTGACGTCGGCGGTCAACGAGCTGCCGAGCGGCAGGACGATGCCGAGCTGGTCGCTCGCCCCGTCGGTCGCGGGCAGCTGGCCGAGCACGACGCCGCCCTCGACGAAGTAGGTGGCGGTCGGGACGTCGAGGACGATGGCGTCGACCTGGCCGGCCTCGAGCGCTGCCTTCGCGTCGTCGTTCGAGTTGTAGGCCTGCACACCGCCTTCGGGGTCGATGGCGTTCTCGGCGGCGGTGAAGCTCGTCGTGCCGCTCTGGGCACCGATCGCGAGGCCCTCGAGGTCGGCGATCGAGGTGGCGTCGGCCGCGGCCGTGCCGGGCAGGGTGACGACCGCCTGGCGTGTCTCGTAGTAGGCGGGGGAGAAGTCGACGGCCTTCTCGCGCTGGTCGGTGATCGAGAACTGCTGCAGGTTGAGGTCGAAGGTCTTCGGCCCGGGCGCGATGGCCTCGTCGAACGTGGTGCGCACCCAGACGACGTCGGAGTCGTCGTAGCCGAGCTTGTCGGCGACCGCGTAGGCGACGGCCGCCTCGTAGCCCTTGCCCGAGGTCGGGTCGTCGTCCTCGACCCACGGGCCGTAGGCCGGTTCGCCCGTGGCGACGGTGAGCTTGCCCTCGGTCACGGGGCCGACGGCCGCGGCGTCGGCACCCGAGCCCCCGTCGGACGAGCAGGCGGCGAGCGACCCGGCCAGCACGAGGGCGGCGGCGGTCGCGACGAGTCGGAGGGAGGCGGGTCTGCGCATGAGTGGGATCGTAGCGGCGACCGCCGACGTCGGCCGACGCATGACGCCCGGTGTCGGGACCGACGGCTAGCCTGTGGGCATGCCGACCCCCGTGCCCTCCGCGTCGGCCGAACCCGGTGCGCCGACCGTCCGCGACGCGCGGTCGTCGGGCACCCGGTCCGGGGCCGACGGTCGCACCACGTTCGTCGAGCGGGCGAGGTCGCTCGCGGCGTCACCCGTGGTGCTCGGCATCGCCTTCGTGCTCGTGCACGCCTGGCTCGTCCGGCTCAACCTCGTCGGCGGCAACCGCACCCTGGGCGACGTCGACGTCGTCTACCGCACCTGGATGCAGCAGGGCGTCGGGGGTGGCGACTGGGTGGGCGTCGACCGACCGTGGGTCTACCCGCTGCTCGCCGCGGTGCCGATGCTGGTCGCCCGGCTCGGTGGCGACTCGGGCTACGGGGCGGTGTGGCTCGTGCTCGTGTCGCTGTTGAACGCCGGGGCCTTCGTCGTGCTCGTGGCGCGGCGGCGCGCCGGGTCCGTGGCCGCCGCGTGGTGGTGGCTCGCGTTCCTCGTCGCCCTCGGGCCGATCGCCCTCGGCCGCATCGATGCCGTCACGGTCGCCGTCGCGCTGGTGGGGCTGCTGCTCGTCTCGACGCGGCCCTCCCTGGCATCCGCCCTGCTCACGATCGCGGCGTGGGTCAAGGTCTGGCCCGCCGCGCTCGTGGTGGTCGCCGTCCTCGCCGTGCGGCGTCGCGTCGAGGTCGTCGTGGCCGCCGCGGTGACCAGCGCGGTGGTGGTCTCGATCTCGCTCGTGCTCGGCAGCGGGTGGAACGTGTTCGGCTTCGTCGGCCAGCAGGCCGGTCGCGGTCTGCAGGTCGAGTCGCCCGCGGCGGTGCTCTGGCTCTGGCGCGCCGCCGCCGGGGTCCCCGGCACCTTCGTCTACTACGACCGTGAGATCCTCACCTACCAGATCGCCGGCGACGGAGTCGGGTTCGCCGCGAAGGCGATGAGCCTCGTGATGGCCGCGGTCGTGCTGGGCGTCGTGTTGCTGGGTCTGCGGGCGGTGCGCCGCGGGGTGACGGCCACGCGCCTCCTGGGTCCGTTGTCGCTGGCCGTCGTCGTCGCCCTGATCGTGACCAACAAGGTCGGTTCGCCGCAGTTCGTGGCATGGCTGGCGGTACCCGTCGTCGTAGGGCTCGTGCTCGCACGCTCGGGCGGGCCGCGGTTCGTCGTGCCGGCGGTGCTGGCCGTGGTCGTGGCGGGGCTGACGCAGGTGGTCTACCCGCTCGAGTACGACGCCCTGCTCGCCGCGCGACCCGACCTGGTGGCCGTGGTCACCGTGCGGGCCGTGCTCGAGCTCGGGCTGCTGGCGTGGACCGTCGTCACGCTCTGGCGCGTGCGCCCGGCACCCGCGAGGATGGACGCATGATCGTCGCGTTCTCCGTCTCGCCCAGTGGTGCCCGCCCCGAGGGCGGGCCGTCCTCCGGCTCCGAACCTGATTCGGTCCACTCGGCCGTGGCGGCCGCCGTCGCGGTCGTGCGGGCGTCCGGCCTGCCGAACCACACCTCGTCGATGTTCACCGAGATCGAGGGCGAGTGGGACGAGGTCATGGCCGTCGTCAAGGCCGCCACCGAGGCCGTCGGTGCCTTCGGCTCGCGCGTCTCGCTCGTGCTCAAGGCCGACATCCGACCGGGACGTACCGGCGAGCTCACCGGCAAGGTCGAACGACTCGAAGCCGCCCTCGGCGCCACCGATCACGCGGCCTCGCCGGTCGCGGCCGCCCCCGGGGCGTAGGCCTCGTGCCGGGGCGACCGAGCCGCCGGGGGACCGCCCTCCTGGCCGGCGGCGTCACCGTGGTGCTGGTGGCCGCCGTCGCGATCGGCGTCGGCGTGTCCCGGAGCGAGCCATCCGCGACGTCGGCGAGCCCGAGCCCGACCGTCGAGGCCGCACCCACCCCGACGCCGACACCGACCCCCGAGGCCGTCCCCGTACCTCCGTCGCCCGAGGCCCTCGCGGCCCTGCCGCTGGCGTTCTACGACGCCGTCATCCCCGCGCTCCTCGACGGCACCGACGTCACGCCCGAGAACGCCTGGGCGGTGGCCACGCCGACCGCGCCGCTCGTCGCGCTGTACGCGAGCCCGGCGGCCGACGCCGCGCCGGTCGCCACGCTCTCCTCGACGGTGCCGACCCTGAACCTTCCCGCGGCGACGGCGGTCTGGGGCTCCCGGGAGGGTGTCGACGGCGGCATGCTGCTCGTCTCGACACCGTCCCGCAACGCGACGCCCGGTGACGGAGGCGTGCCGGCGGCGCCGAGTGCGACCTTCGGCTGGGTGCGCGCCGCCGACGTGTCGGTGACGGCCGCGGCGTCGAGCGTCGTGGTCGACACCGCGGCGTCCACCCTCTCGATCGTCGGGCCGGACGGGGTGGCGTCCGCGTCCGAGGCCGTACGACTCGGCACGCCGGACGACCCGACCCCCTCGGCGACGGCGACCTACATGCAGGCGAACTACGTCGACCGCTCGATCGGGTATACGCAGGGCAACCCCATCGCCCTCACCGGGGCCCACTCGTCGTTGCTGCCCGAGTACGGCGGCAACTCCGCCCTCACGGCGATCCACTTCTATCCCGACCCGACCGGCGCGTCCCACCGGTGCGTGCGGGCGTCGGCGGCGATGACCGCCGCGCTGGCCGCCCTGCCGGTCGGCCCCGCGATCACCTTCACCTGACCTCGCCCGACACCGGTCGGGGCGGCGACCCCGACCGGGCCCGCGCCACCGACCGCGCCCGCGACCCCGATCGGGCGCCCGCCACACTGGTGCCGCACGCCGCCGGGGCCGTAGACTCGTTCTCACATCGCGCGGTCGAATCGATACGACCCGGCGTCGAGCACCCGCCCGGGTGACGACGGCGCCCTCGGGCCCGCGCCCCTCCCAGCTCGACGGCGAGCCGTGGCAGGCTCCCTCGCTGACACCCTCCTCGAACTCGAAGGCCCTCGCTCGTGACCCACCTCTCCCGCCGTCGTCGCACGGCCGCCCTGATCGCCCTCGCCCTGGGTGGTTTCGGCATCGGCTCGACCGAGTTCGTCGCCATGGGCCTGTTGCCGAACATGGCCGGCGATCTGCTGCCCGACCTGTACTCCCGGTCGGCGGACGCCGGCATCGCCCAGGCCGGCTGGCTGATCAGCGCCTACGCCCTCGGCGTCGTCGTCGGGGCCCCGACCATCGCCGCGATGTCGTCGCACTTCCCGAAGAAGAAGCTGCTGCTCGCCCTGCTCGCCGCCTTCACGGTCGGCACGATCGCCTCGGCCCTGCTGCCGTCGTTCGGCTGGGTGCTCGCCGCCCGCTTCGCCGCGGGCCTGCCGCACGGCGCCTACTTCGGCATCGCGTCCATCGTCGCCGCGTCGATCATGGGCCCCGGCAACCGAGGCAAGGGGGTCGCGCTCGTGCTCAGCGGCCTGACGATCGCGAACGTCATCGGCGTGCCCTCGATCACCTGGCTCGGCCAGCAGTCCGGCTGGCGGGTGGCCTACCTCGCGGTCGCCCTCATCTTCGCGCTGACCTTCGTCGCCGTCGCCTTCGCCGTGCCGCACCAGGACGGCGACGCGTCCGCCTCGATGAAGCGCGAGCTGCGGGCGTTCAAGCAGCCCCAGGTCTGGCTCGTGATGGGCATCGGGGCCATCGGCTTCGGCGGGTTCTTCGCGGTCTACAGCTACATCGCCAACGCCGTCACGGAGGGGGCGGGCGTCTCCGAGGGCATCGTCCCCTGGGTGCTCGTCACGGTCGGCGTCGGCATGACCATCGGCAACCTGCTCGGCGGCTGGTTGGCCGACCGCTCGCTCAAGCTCGCGATGTACCTCGGCTTCGTCGGCCTCATCGCCGCCCTCTCGGCCTACGCGCTCACCTCGAGCTCGATCGTCGGCATCTTCGTCAGCACGTTCTTCGTCGGCCTCGTCGGCTCGAGCGTCGGCCCGTCGGTGCAGTCCCGCCTGATGGAGGTCGCGGGCGAGAGCCAGGTCATCGGCGCCGCCCTGAACCACTCGGCCATGAACCTCGGCAACAGCTTCGGCGCCTACCTCGGTGGAGCGGTCATCGCGGCGGGACTCGGCTTCTCGGCACCCGGCTGGGTCGGCGTCGTGCTGGCCCTCGCCGGAGTCGTCCTCACCATGATCAGCTTCGGCATGCAGCGGGTCGACGATCGACGCGGGGCGGCCCGGGCCACCGCCGCCGAACGCGAGTCGGTCTCGGCGTAGGCGTCCTCGAGGCGCCGACCCGCGCCTCCTGCGGTCGGTTTGGCCGTCCTGCGGGAGCGGACTGCCGGCCCTTTCGTGACCGTCGCCGTGCCCGACCCGATCTCGACCCGCTCGGTTCGACCCGGCTCGTGCGCGCAGGCGCGCCGAACCCGACTCGGCTCGGGCGCGAGGTGTGCCGAACCCGACCGTGCTCGCGCGCCCAGGCGTACCGAACCCGATCGTGCTCGTGCGCCGAGGCGTACCGAACCCGACCGTGCTCGTGCGCCCAGGCGTACCGAACCCGACCGAAGATGTCCGACACGCCGCTCGTGTCCGGGCCGAACTCCGCGTCGGGCGGTGAATTGTCGCGATTTGCACAGGGCTGGGCAGGGCAGGGC
>NZ_LHOZ01000123.1:0-5785 GCF_001297205.1 Frigoribacterium sp. RIT-PI-h
ACTCGACGGTGTCCTGATCCGATCGACTACCGCCGGTCGGCGTCGTCCCGCTCGTCCCGCTCGTCGGCCCCGTCGAGCGGCGCGACCGGAGCCCCGGTCGCGACCGCGCCGGCGGTCGCGGCCTCCGACGCCGTCCCGGCACCGCGCCTCGCGGCACGCCCCGCGCCGCGACCCTGCGCGGCTCGCTCGGCCGCCTCGAGCTGCTCGGCCTCGTCGCCCGACAGCGCCTCGCCGCGCGACACCATGCCCGCCACGTCGGAGAGCTTGATCTGCGGCAGGAAGAGCGACAGCACGAACGCCACGGCGATGAACGGGATCAGGTAGGCGAAGACCGGGGCGAGCGAGTCGGCGTAGGCCTCGACGACCAGGCGACGGATCTGCTCGGGCAGCTGGTTCAGCGTCGCCGGGTCGAGGGTCGCCGTGGCCTGAGAGGCGTCGCCCGCCGAGGCCCCGGCGCCCGTGAAGACGTCCGTCAGGTTCGAGGTGAGCCGGCTCGTGAACAACGCGCCGAAGATGGCGACGCCGAGCGCGGCACCGACCGCGCGGAAGTAGTTGTTGGTGCTGGTCGCCGTGCCGACGTTCTGCGCGTCGACCGAGTTCTGCACCACGAGCACGACGACCTGCATGATCAGGCCGAGGCCCGCACCGAAGAGGAAGAGGAACACGCAGATCAGCCAGAGCGGGGTGTCGGCGGTCAGGGTCGTGAACAGAGCCATGGCGATGCCGGTGAGGATCGTGCCGACGACCGGGAAGACCTTGTACTTGCCGGTCTTGGTGATCAGGTTGCCCGACAGGATCGAGGTGCCGATCAGGCCGACCATCATCGGCAGCAGCAGCAGGCCCGAGACCGCGGCCGAGGCGCCGGACGACATCTGCAGGAAGGTCGGCACGAACGCGATGGCCGAGAACATGCCGATGCCGAGGACGAAGCCGACGGCGGTGGCGAGGACGAACACCTTGTTGCGGAAGAACGACAGCGGGATGATCGGGTCGTCCGCGCGCGACTCGACGAGCACGAACAGCGACGCCGCGATCACGACGCCGGCACCCCACAGCCAGGTCTCGGGAGCACCCCAGCCGTGGTCGTCCTGACCGCCGAACTCGGTGAAGAAGATCAGGCAGGTGGTGGCCGCCGACAGCAGCACCACGCCCAGCACGTCGATGCGCTCGGTGGCCTTCTTGCTCGGCAGCGTCAACGCCGCCCAGGTGATGACGAACGCGGCGATGCCGACGGGGATGTTGATGTAGAACGCCCACTGCCAGGTGAGGTGGTCCACGAAGAATCCGCCCAGCAGGGGCCCGCCGATGGCGGAGAGGCCGAAGACCGCGCCGAGCGGGCCGAGGTACTTGCCTCGCTCCGAGGCGGGGACGATGTCGGCGATGATCGCCTGCGACAGGATCATCAGACCACCGCCTCCCAGGCCCTGGATCGCGCGGAAGACGACGAACATCCAGAAGTCGGTGGCGAAGGCGCAGCCGATGCTGGCGAGGGTGAAGATGGCGATCGCCGCGAGGAACAGGTTGCGTCGACCGAGGACGTCGCCGAACTTGCCGTAGATCGGCATGACGATGGTCGTGGCGAGCAGGTACGCCGTGGTGATCCAGGCCTGGTGCTCGACGCCGCCGAGCTCGCCGACGATGGTCGGCATGGCCGTCGACACGATCGTCTGGTCGAGGCTCGACAGCAGCATGCCCGAGATAGGGCGCCGAAGATGATCCAGATGCGCCTCTTGGTCAGGAGGAAGGGCGCGTCGGCCTTCGCTGCGGTGGTGGTCGTCATGGCTGGGTCACAGCGCCTTTCGGTCGTGGTCGACAGGGAGGGTCGGGGAAGCGGAGGGGGTGCGGGGGCCTCGAGGCGTGGCGGCCGACGTGGTGAACAGGTCGCGGGCGATGACGAGGTGCTCGTCGAGGACCGCCTCGAACCGCTCGTCGTCCCGCCCCTCGGCGAAGAAGAAACGTTCGAAGGCCCGTTGCACGAGCCCGGTGAGTAGCGTCACCGCGACGTCGATGCGCGGGTCGCCCTCGTCGAGCCCCTCGTGCGCGGCCACGGCCGAGACGAGGCGCCGGCGCTGTTCGTCGCCCTGGCGCATCATGGCGCCGAACAGGCGGGGGTCGCGGTCGAGGGCGGCCTTGAAGTCGGCTGCCCGCCCCCGGGTGAGGCCGACGTTCTCGACCCGCTCGACGACGAGGGCGCCGAGATCGTCGAAGACGGTCGACAAGGGCAGGAGGCGCGGGTCGCGTCGCGAGGACGCGTAGCCGTCGAGCGTCTCGTCGTCCTCGTCGAGCGCGATGCCGACCACGACGTCGTCCTTCGAGGCGAAGGGGTTGAAGAAGGTGCGGCGTGAGATGCCGACCGAGGCGCACAGCTCTTCGATCGTGAATCCCGCGAGTCCGTGCTCGGCTGTCAGACGTCGGGCGGCGGCGGTCAGCTCGGACCGGGTGCGCGTCCGACGCTGGGCCGTCTTGCCCGTGGCCGTGACCATCGCGTGCCTCCTCGTGTCGTCGCTCGGTGTGATCGGCGACGTCGCCGGGGGCCTCGTGGCCGAAGACGATGATTGCACTCTGACGGCCAGAGTGCAATCCTGCTTCCTGTGGCCCGCCGAGCCGCGGGACAGGCTGAGGGCTACGCGGCAGAACGATCCGCGTCCCCTGAGAACGCCGTCGCCGGGCGGCAGGTGTTGCCTACGCTGACCGGATGAGTGCACCCAGAGCCCGCCGCGTCTGCCTGTCGGTCGCCGGTTTCGCCCTCGTGGCGATCGGTCTGGCCGTGCTGGCGTTCACCTTCGACTGGGACGCCCCGACGATGTTCGGTCTGCCCACCGGTCTCGCCGGCTTCTCGCTGATGATCGCGGGCGCGATCGTCGCCGAGGTCGGCTTCCGCGGGGCGGTCAAGGCCCGGAGGCGCGAGGTCGCGATCCGCCGGCGCTCTCACGTCACCGACCTCGAGCGCACCTCGTAGCGCTGACCGTCAGACGGTCAGCCACTTGATCGCCGGGTAGAGCACCCGGGCGATCTTGCGGGGACACGGGAACGACGTGCTCGTGCCGTCGTGCTCGTTCAGCGTGATGACGGGCCGGTCGCCGACGGTCGAGTAGTCGACGGTGGCGAGCGATCCGGCCGGGATCTCACGGGTCGTGGGTCGCCCGGCGGTGTCGCGGAGGACGTAGACGAGGCGGTCGTCATGCACCTGCATGCCGTGCTGCGCGTCGCCTGCCGTCCAGGTCACCGAGAGTCTCACGAGCCGACCCTAGCGGGTCGCCGGACAGCAGGGCCGAGGCCGTCGGCCCCCCGCCCCCGGCCGACCCCGTGACGAGGAGGCGCGGTGGCGGTCGCCGTCACCAGGCCAGCGCCCGCAGGGCGTCGCCCAGGTCGCGGAAGACCGCCTCGGCGACGGGCCTGCGGGACGCGGGCAGCGCCTCCTGCACGGCACGGCCGTAGGTGGCGCCGGCGTCGTTGACCCCCTTCGACCCCTCGTCGGTCAGCGCGAGGACGAAGCTGCGGCGGTCGGTGGGGTGCTGCAGCCTGGTCACGAGACCGCCGGCCTCGAGCCGGTCGGCGAGAGCCGTCATCGCACCCGACGAGAGCCCCAGCGCCTCGCCGACCTTCTTCGGGGCGGTGTCGCCCTGCACCGAGAGGTGCCCCAGGGCGGGGAAGTCGGTCGCACCGACGCCGAGGCGCTTGGCCATCTGGTCGTTGACGAACGCGATCTGCGACCGCAGGTGCTGCAGCGCGATGAGCACGGCGGCGACGTCACCGGACTGCGGCTCGGTGGGGGCGTCGAGGGTGGGTTCGGCGGACGGGGACGTCCGGGTAGTACGGGTCATGGGGTCTCCGGGAGGTTCGGGACGACTGCGATCAGGTTCGGCGTGCCGTCGGGGGCACGTGTCACTTGCTGGACAAGCAACTCGATCAGCGAGTAGTTCGACGAACGTAACATCTGACGGACGTCTCGACAAGACCCCCGGCCGGGGCGAGGAGCATCGATCGCGGAGGTACGGGCGGCCTCGCGAGGCGAGTAAACTCGCCGCGGACTCGCCGCTCGGGTCCGGCCAACCGGGGTCGACGACGATCCGACGACACGATCGACACCGCAGGAGCACCCCCCATGACCGCAGACCCCCGCCCCCACGTCGTCATCGTCGGCGGCGGCTTCGCCGGCATCGCGGCGATGAGGTCCCTGCGAGACGCCGACGTCCGCATCACCCTCATCGACCGCCACGTCTACAACATGTTCCAGCCGCTCATGTACCAGGTCGCCACGGGTGGCCTCAACGCCGGAGACGTCACCTACTTCCTGCGCAGCCTGCGGTCCAAGCAGTCGAACGCCGAGTTCCGCCACGGGTTGCTCACGACGGTCCGGGCCGACGAGCGCATCATCACCCTGCGCGACGGCGAGGAGATCGCCTACGACGCCCTGGTCCTCGCCAACGGCGTCAACACCAGCTACTTCGGCACCAAGGGCGCGTACGAGTACGCCTACTCGATGTACTCCCGCTCGCAGGCGCTGCGCATCCGCGACGAGCTGTTCACGCAGCTCGAGAACGCGGCGGCCTCGGTGGGCAGCGGCGAGGTGCGCGTCGTCATCGTCGGCGGTGGCGCCACGGGCGTCGAGATGGCCGGCGCGCTGGCCGAACTGCGCGACCAGGCGTTGAAGGACGCCTACCCCGAGATCGACGCGTCGAGCATCACGATCACCCTCGTGCACCGCAGCGGCGAGCTGCTCAAGCCCTTCTCCCCCCGTCTGCGCAAGTACGCGGCCAAGGTGCTGCGCAAGCGCGGCGTCGACCTGCGGCTCGACACGGGTGTCGAAGAGGTCCGACCCGACGGCGTCGTCGCCGCCGACGGCGAGTTCATCCCGGCCGAGCTCGTCATCTGGGCGACCGGTGTCGCCGCGCACGCCGAGGTCGCGTCGTGGGGCGTGCCGCAGACCCACGGCGGACGCATCCAGGTCAACGACGACCTCACGGTCAAGGGGCTCGACTGCATCTTCGCCGCGGGCGACATCGCCGCGACCGACGACGCTCTCGCGCAGCTCGCCCAGCCCGCGATCCAGGGCGGCGAGCACATCGGTGGGCAGATCGTCCGTCTGCTCGCCGGCAAGAAGCTCCTGCCGTTCAAGTACCACGACAAGGGCACCATGGCCACGGTCGGCACCAACGCCGCCGTGGTGCAGCTGCCCAACGGCTTCACGATGACCGGACCCGTCGCCTGGCTGCTGTGGGTGTTCGTCCACATCACGAGCCTGCTCGGCAACGGCAACCGCCTCTCGACCCTCACGCACTTCTTCGTGCGCTACCTCTGGGCGCTGCGCAAGCGGGCGATCCCCATCGTGGGCGACGTCCGCCCGGTCCGCCCGAACGGTGACCGCGCACCCGAGAAGTGGCAGACCGAGAAGGTCGAATAGCGCCCGAGCCGCTGGGTCGCGGCGTCGCCGGGCCGCTGGGTCGGGTCGTCGCGCTCTCGCCGGACCGCGCCTCCTGACCTACGCGCTCGCTCGTGACGCACGGCGAAAAACCCCGTTTCGAACCATGAACCCAGAAGAAAGTGGGTGCATGGTTCGAAACGGGGTTCGCGCGTGATCCGGTACGAACCGGATCGGACCGGCGGACGACGCCCAGGCCCCGGGGGTCGGGCCGGCGGCAGCCGGCCCGACGGGTGCTACTCCGTGGCGGCGGTGATCTTCGCGACGCCGACGAGCATCTCGTCCTGGACGGCGTCGGTCTTGAAGGTCTGGTTCAGCAGCGCGGCGGCGTCGGGGCTGATGTGGACGGTGGTGCCCTCGAGG
>NZ_LHOZ01000008.1:0-5649 GCF_001297205.1 Frigoribacterium sp. RIT-PI-h
ACCCGTGACCGCCCCGGCTTGCTGCGCGTGCGCCTGGAGAACCGGTGGCGGTGGCACGTGGTCGACCCGTCGCTCGACGCGGCGACGGCCGACGCAGCGGTGGCCGAACTGCGGCGGCGGAATGCGGGGACGTACGTCGGACCGGTACGGAGGGTCGTGCGGTACACGCCGTGGCTCGCGTTCGTGCTGGCGTTCGTCGCGGGGAGCGCCCGGCTTGGCGTCCTGCTCGGGGCGGGGCGACTGACCGAGCCGTTGGCGGAGGGGACCGTCAACGTCGTGGTCGGCATGGCCCTGTTCGTCGGTGCGGCTTTCGCCGCCTGGGGTGTGTGGACGGTGACGACCCCCGACCTGCCGATGCCGGTCACGGCCCCCGACGTGGTCGAGGTGGACGACGAGGTCCTCGCCTGGGTCACCGACGAGACAGCCGCCTCGGCCGTGTGGCGGCTGAACGACGTGGTGTCGCTGTACACCGAGCTCGTCGAGGCGTCGTGGACGGTCGAGGACCTCCTCCACGGTTACGTCGACGCCGATGGCGACGGCGAGCTGGAGTTCGCGGGTGACCCGGCACTTCGGCTCGACTTGCCGATCGACGGCCGCGTGGACGCTCCGGCACTCGTCGCCCTCCGCTCGGCGATCGGCGACGCCGCCGAGGCGCTCCGGGCCGTCGCGGGACCGCTGGGGTTCGAACCCGATCGCGTGCTGACGAGGGACGACGCGGCATGACGGCCTTCGTGAGCGTCGCCCAGGCAGGAGTCGAGACCCACTACCTCGTCGCCGATCCCTCCGTCCCTCTCGACGTCGCCACGGAGGTCGTGCGTCGCCGGGCCTTCGTCCCCAACGGTTCGGCGGGCGTGCGTGTGGCCCTCGGGGCAGGCGTCGCGCTCGGGGTGGCCGCAGCATGGTGGCTCGCCTGGCACGTGGCGGGCTGGCGGGAACCACCTTCGTTCGTCGTACCGGCGGCCGTCGGTGCGTCAGCGGGTGCGGCGGTCTCGGCGGGTCTCCGTGCCCTCGCCCGCTGGATCGAGGGATTCGGGACGCGTGCCCGGGTGCGTGCCGGGCACCGCTCACGAGCGGAGGTGCCCGGGGTCCTCGAGTACGTGCCCGTCGAGGTGCGGCGGTGGGCGGAGTCCGTACCCGCCCCCGCGGCGGACGTCGTGGACCTCGCACGGTCATGGACGGCGGCCCGGTCGGCGGCCACGTCGGTGGAGCTCTGGCGTCGCGTCACGTCCGAGGGCAGTCAGCCACACGCCGACGCCGTCGTCCGGCCGGTGCTCACCGCCGAGTACGAGGCGCGCCGGGCCGAACTCGACGAGCTGGCCGCGCGGCTCGGTTTCACGGTGCCGGCCGACTTGCCGCCGTCCCTCGACGACTGAACCCGCGCCTCCTGCGCTCGTGAGACCCCAGGAAGTCGGCGAGACACCCGCGCGCGCGAGAGGGTCTCGGCGGATTCCTGGGGTCTCGGCGCAGCGGCCGGCGGGCGGCAGGCGGCGGGGCTAGCGGCGGTCGAGCAGGCCGCGCACGTAGGAGGCCTGGCCGAGGTGCTGCACGCAGTCGTTCAAGATGCTCACGAGGCGGGCTCCGGCCGTGACGG
Source organism: Frigoribacterium sp. RIT-PI-h (assembly GCF_001297205.1). NCBI lineage: Bacteria > Bacillati > Actinomycetota > Actinomycetes > Micrococcales > Microbacteriaceae > Frigoribacterium > Frigoribacterium sp. RIT-PI-h. Next base: position 1,592 of record NZ_LHOZ01000008.1, read on the forward strand.
GAGGGTCCCACGCCTCGTCGACCACGTCGTCGTACGAGGCGCCGTCGAGGTCGTCCAGGTAGCCCCGCGTCCGCAGCGTGACGGCCTCCAGGTAGCCGATCAACAGCTCGGCGTCGACCCGCACCGCGGCCACGTCGGCCGGTGACATGCCGTAGCCCATCTCGGCCGACGGGAACGGCAGCGCGAACGACTCGGCCCAGCCGTCGGCCGTCCAGACCTGGTCGGACGCGGCGAGGTCGGCGATCTGGACGTCCTGCCCGCGGGCGGTGTGCCAGACGAGCCAGGCGATCGTGTTCGCCTCGTCGTCCGGACGCCAGGCGAGGTCGTCGACCGAGAGGTCGGCGACCGCCCGGACGGCGATGGCGGGGAGGCGCGAGAAGGCTTCGACGAGGACGTCCGAGGGGGTCATCGGCCCACCCTACGACCGGCCGCGCGCGCCGGTGCGGGTCGCCCGGATCATCCAGGCGACGTCGAACCACCGGAGTGGCGTCGAACCACCGACATGCGTGGTTCGACGCCACATCGGTGGTTCGACCCGGTGCTGGTCCGACCCGGTGCTGGTCCGATCCGGCGGCCGCTCAGGCCTCGGGAGCGCCGACGACGTCGTCGCCGGCCGCGGCGCGCGTCAGCGAGTCGCCGATCGCACGCATCGCCGCCGCGAGGAAGTCGAGGTGGTTCGGGTCGACCGCGTCGCGGAACGCCCGGCGGTAGAAGTCGTGGATCTGGTCGATCGCCTCGCGGCCGGCCGGGGCCAGCTCGAGCAGCACGCTGCGTCGGTCGGAGGGGTGCGGCTGGCGCGTGATGTACCCGCCGGTCTCGAGCCGGTCGACCAGGCTCGTGGTCGCCCCGGGCGACAGCTCGAGGAACTCGGCGGCGCGCTTGGGGGTCGTGTCGTGGTCCGTCGCGATGAACGTCAGGCAGCGGAGGTCGGTGGTCCCCATGCCGAAGTGGTCGGCGACGACCTTCTGCACGCGCTCGCCCTGGCGTTGCAACGACGCGTAGGCCGTGAGCACGAGGGTCACGTCGAGTTGGCCCTCGTCGTCGAGGGGCGGAGGGGAGCCGGCGGGCGGCTGGGGCGAGACGTCGGACATGGCGGGCTCTCTGCTGGCGGGACGGCGACGCGAGGACGGAGCGAAGGCGGGGAGGCGCGGCGAAGGACGCCACGGACGACCAGGATAGCTCGTCGGTTGAGTTGTACGAGCTTCGAATCACCCGGCGATCCGCAGCCGACGCCCAGCCGCACCTCGTTGCCATCCCCTTGCTCGACGAGTATCTTGAAATTCGAGCAATTCGACGGCGGTACCGTCGGTCGGAGGGCTCGACCCGCTGCCGGTGGTTCTCCCCCTGTGACCGGCAGTGGCCCCGCACGGCCCGTGGCCTCATGCGGACCGGGTGGTGGCCGACCGTGAATCGGCCACCACCTCCCAGGGGTGGGGGCGGCCCGACCGCTCCCGCCCCGGGGACGCCGCCTCGCTACCGTGCGATCGGGTTCGCCAGCGTCCCGGCGTAGATCAGCGACGACGACTGCGCCGCGAGGTCGACCATCTGACGGGTGTCACGCAGCTGCAACCGGTTGAGGCACGAGTGGTCGAAGCGCGCCGCCCGCAGGTCGACCGCCCCCGGCAGGTCCGGGTGTTCGTCGGCGTGCCGGTCGACGCACTCGGCCACGAGCGCCCAGAACCGGGCCGCGGGCAGCACGCCGTCGCCGTCGAGGATGGCGGCCAGATGGCGGAACACCCCGTCGAACACGTCGGTGAAGACCGCCAACGCCTTCTCGTGGTCGTCGACCGGGTGCACGGTGCGCCGGACGGCCTCGGGGACTTCGCGCGGGGCGACGACGACGATCTCCTCGCCGATGTCCTTCATGAACGCCGCCGTCGGCACGCAGCCCTCGAGCACGAGGATGACGTTCTCGCCGTGCGGCATGAACGCCAGGTCGTGCGCCCGCAGGCAGTGCACGACCGGGCGCAGGTACGCGTGCAGGTACGACCGCAGCCACGTCTCGGCCCCGATCCCCGAGGCCTTCACCAGCGCCGAGGCGAGCGCGTCGCCGGCCCCGTCGCGGTGCAGCAGCGCCGCCATGGTGGCGAGCCGCTCGCCCGGCCCGACCAGCGGCACCGGACTCTCGCGCCAGAGCGCGGCGATCATCTTGCGGTGCGGCGACGAGGTCGTCGTCCGGTGGTAGACGTCACCGGTGTAGCCGACGGAGGCGCGCTCCCTCAGGATACGGAACCGCGCCTCCTGCAGGGTCGCGTCGGTCCGCACGAGGTCGTGCACCCAGTCGTTGATCGCGGGCGTCGGCCTCATGTAGGCCGGCGACAGACCGCGGACGAAGCCCATGTTCTGGATCGCCAGCGCCGTCTTGACGTAGTGCCGGTCGGGACGGCTGCGGTTCGCGAAGGTGCGGATCGACTGCTGCGCCTGGTACGTGTCGTCGCCCTCGCCGAGCAGCACGAGGTCGCGCCGGGCGACGTCCGGAGCGAACGAGATCGCGACGCGGTGCTGCCACTGCCACGGGTGGACCGGCAGGTAGTGGAACGCGGCCGGGTCGAGGCCCTTCGCGGCGAGGGTCGCGTCGAACCGGGCGACGGTCTCGGGGCCCAGCTCGGCCTGCCACAGCGATCGCTCGTCGAGTCCCGCACCGAGCGCCAGGTGGGTCGCCGACCGCCGGGCGGCGAGCCAGACCAGTCGCACGGGCGCCGCGGCCTCGGGGGCGAAGGCGTGGAACTCGTCGAGTCCGAGACCGATGCGCCCGGCGTTCGCGACGAAGCCCGGGTGCCCCTCGGTCATCGCGGCCTCGACGGTCTGGAAGTCCGCGGTGGTCAGCTGCTCGGCGGTCGGACCGCCCCGGTGCCGCTTGTAGGCGGCGCTCGCCAGGGTCGACGACACCTCCTCGAGGTAGGTGGCGAGGAGTGACTCGGGGATGCCGAGCAGGTCGTCGAGCTCGACGATCAGCGCGAGGGCGTCGAGGGGTTCGGGGTGGCCGTCGACCGTGCGCGTGACCGTCGTCACGTCGATCACCCAGTGCTCGAGGGCCTGTCGGCGGGCGGCGAAACGGTAGTCGACGCGGTGGCCGTCGTGGTCGAGCGAGACCCGCCAGGGGCCGTCGGTCGAGGCGGTCTCGTCGTCGGGGGCGGTGCCGTCGGCCACCGGGGCGATCAGCCGCTCGTGGGCGAACTCGCTCAGCGCCTTGGCCACGAGGTGGCGATGCGCCCACTCCGTCGGGCCGGGGGCGAGGTGCGACGCGGCCCGGTCGTGTCGCGTCAGCACCGAGAGTCGCGCCGGCTTGGCGGACAGCTCGGCCTCGCCGAGCGCCCGGAACCCCACCTCGTCGTTCTTCGCCGCGATGCGGTCGTTCGCCACGTCGGGCTCGACCACGATCCGCCGGGCCTGCTCGATCTCGAAGACGAAGTCGACGACGCTCGCCATCACGGCGCTGGTCAGCCCGTGCACGCGCTGCCCCCGGGGTGGGGCGACGAGCAGGTGCATGCCCACGTCGCCCGGCTCGGCGTCGTGCACCTCGGTGAGCAGCACCTCGGCGGGGTCGTAGGTCTCGACGAAGAACGTCGGCTCGCCGTCGACCCGCCCGAGCCAGGCCTGCTGGTGCGGGTCGGCCTCGATCGCGGCCAGGTAGGCGCGCACCTCGTCGGTGCTCAGTCCCGCCATCTGCCACGCGGCCGACGCCGGGTGCGCCAGCCACCGGCGCAGGCAGACGGCGTAGGGGTCGGCGGCGAATGGCTCGATCGTGACGAGACCGCAGGAGGCGCGGCGCGAGAACGCCACGCCCGTCACCCGGTCGTCGGTGCGGGACGGTGCTGAGGGCTCTGTCGCGGGCGCGAGCGCCTCGGTGTCGTGGGTGGTGCTCATCGGGTGACCCGCGCCTCCTCGGTCGGTGTCGGTTCGGGCGGGCGGCCGCCGGGCCGAACCCGACCGCCGTCCCGGTCCGAGGCGTGCAATTCCCGACCGTCGCGGGGTGACACGCCGCTCACTTCCGCTCCGGAGGAGTCCTGCGCGCCGGACTTGTCGCGAATTGCACAGCCGGGGGCGGGGGCGGGGGC
>NZ_LHOZ01000131.1:0-5613 GCF_001297205.1 Frigoribacterium sp. RIT-PI-h
GGTGCGTTTGGTCCTTGAGAACTCAACAGCGTGCACATTGTCAAATGCCAAATTATACCCTGGCATTGTTTGTGGCCTCATCTTTGGTGGGGTTGTGAGTGGTGTTTAGGTTTCTTTGAGATTGATGGACAACAACAATCGTCAGATTGTTTTGTTCTTTAGTCAGCATCAAATTCAGCAGTCATGGCCTATTCCGGTTGTGCTGTTTTTTCTTTTACGGAGAGTTTGATCCTGGCTCAGGACGAACGCTGGCGGCGTGCTTAACACATGCAAGTCGAACGATGAACTGGAGCTTGCTCCAGGGATTAGTGGCGAACGGGTGAGTAACACGTGAGTAACCTGCCCTTGACTCTGGGATAAGCGCTAGAAATGGCGTCTAATACCGGATACGAGCTTCAGCCGCATGGCTAGGAGTTGGAAAGAATTTTGGTCAAGGATGGACTCGCGGCCTATCAGCTAGTTGGTGAGGTAATGGCTCACCAAGGCGACGACGGGTAGCCGGCCTGAGAGGGTGACCGGCCACACTGGGACTGAGACACGGCCCAGACTCCTACGGGAGGCAGCAGTGGGGAATATTGCACAATGGGCGAAAGCCTGATGCAGCAACGCCGCGTGAGGGATGACGGCCTTCGGGTTGTAAACCTCTTTTAGTAGGGAAGAAGCGAAAGTGACGGTACCTGCAGAAAAAGCACCGGCTAACTACGTGCCAGCAGCCGCGGTAATACGTAGGGTGCAAGCGTTGTCCGGAATTATTGGGCGTAAAGAGCTCGTAGGCGGTTTGTCGCGTCTGCTGTGAAATCTGGGGGCTCAACCCCCAGCCTGCAGTGGGTACGGGCAGACTAGAGTGCGGTAGGGGAGATTGGAATTCCTGGTGTAGCGGTGGAATGCGCAGATATCAGGAGGAACACCGATGGCGAAGGCAGATCTCTGGGCCGTAACTGACGCTGAGGAGCGAAAGCATGGGGAGCGAACAGGATTAGATACCCTGGTAGTCCATGCCGTAAACGTTGGGAACTAGATGTGGGGGCCATTCCACGGTCTCCGTGTCGCAGCTAACGCATTAAGTTCCCCGCCTGGGGAGTACGGCCGCAAGGCTAAAACTCAAAGGAATTGACGGGGGCCCGCACAAGCGGCGGAGCATGCGGATTAATTCGATGCAACGCGAAGAACCTTACCAAGGCTTGACATATACCGGAAACGTCCAGAGATGGTCGCCCCGCAAGGTCGGTATACAGGTGGTGCATGGTTGTCGTCAGCTCGTGTCGTGAGATGTTGGGTTAAGTCCCGCAACGAGCGCAACCCTCGTTCTATGTTGCCAGCACGTTATGGTGGGAACTCATAGGAGACTGCCGGGGTCAACTCGGAGGAAGGTGGGGATGACGTCAAATCATCATGCCCCTTATGTCTTGGGCTTCACGCATGCTACAATGGCCGGTACAAAGGGCTGCGATACCGTAAGGTGGAGCGAATCCCAAAAAGCCGGTCTCAGTTCGGATTGAGGTCTGCAACTCGACCTCATGAAGTCGGAGTCGCTAGTAATCGCAGATCAGCAACGCTGCGGTGAATACGTTCCCGGGCCTTGTACACACCGCCCGTCAAGTCATGAAAGTCGGTAACACCCGAAGCCAGTGGCCTAACCCTTGTGGATGGAGCTGTCGAAGGTGGGATCGGTGATTAGGACTAAGTCGTAACAAGGTAGCCGTACCGGAAGGTGCGGCTGGATCACCTCCTTTCTAAGGAGCATGTACTCGCCCCGCGGTATACACGGGGGTCAACGAGTCAAGTCGGTTTCGAAGCAAATGTCTTCGGCCGGCGCTCATGGGTGGAACATTGACAATGGCTCTTCACGAAGAGCATCAGCGCTAGTACGGCACCTTCGGGTGTCTGGAAAGTGAGGGTGTTCTGGGGTGGGGGGCTTGCACGCTGTTGGGTCCTGAGGGACCAAACATCCACGCTTTGGTGTGGTTGTTTTTCCTCTGGGCCATGAAGGTTCTGCATCACTTGCAGGGTGTTCATGGTGCCGCCCGTATTTTGAGAACTACACAGTGGACGCGAGCATCTTAGTCGCAAGCAGGGCTGGCCTTCGGGTTGGTTGTTGTTTGTGATACTAAGTGCAATTTCTTAGACCAATCCGCCCTTTGGGGTGTGGTTGGCGAATGAGATAACACTGAGCTGTCAGTCTTTGGCTGGCAGCAACTTTGTGGTCAAGTTTCTAAGAGCAAACGGTGGATGCCTTGGCATCTGGAGCCGAAGAAGGACGTAGAAATCTGCGATAAGCCTCGGGGAGCTGATAATCGAGCCCTGATCCGAGGATTTCCGAATGGGGAAACCCCGCCAGGCGTTATGTCTGGTGACTCCCGCCTGAATATATAGGGCGGGTAGAGGGAACGTGGGGAAGTGAAACATCTCAGTACCCACAGGAAGAGAAAACAACAGTGATTCCGTCAGTAGTGGCGAGCGAAATCGGAAGAGGCTAAACCGGTCATGTGTGATAGACGGCGGTCGTTGCATGGTCGGGGTTGTGGGACCCGTTGTCCTGTTCTGCCGGACAGGGACAGTTACAGCGCAGTATAGGCGAACAGCTTTGAATGGCTGGTCATAGAGGGTGCGAACCCCGTAGCCGAAATGCTGGCGCTGGCTGAATGGGGATCCCAAGTAGCTCGGGGCCCGAGAAATCCCGTGTGAATCGGTCAGGACCACCTGATAAGCCTAAATACTCCCAGATGACCGATAGCGGACAAGTACCGTGAGGGAAAGGTGAAAAGTACCCCGGGAGGGGAGTGAAATAGTACCTGAAACCGTTTGCTTACAAACCGTTGGAGCCTCCTTGTAGGGGTGACAGCGTGCCTTTTGAAGAATGAGCCTGCGAGTTAGCGATATGTGGCGAGGTTAACCCGTGTGGGGTAGCCGTAGCGAAAGCGAGTCTTAATAGGGCGATCCAGTCGCATGTCCTAGACCCGAAGCGAAGTGATCTATCCATGGCCAGGTTGAAGCGACGGTAAGACGTCGTGGAGGACCGAACCCACTTAGGTTGAAAACTGAGGGGATGAGCTGTGGATAGGGGTGAAAGGCCAATCAAACTTCGTGATAGCTGGTTCTCTCCGAAATGCATTTAGGTGCAGCGTTGCGTGTTTCTTGCCGGAGGTAGAGCTACTGGATGGCCGATGGGGCCCAAAAGCTTACTGACGTCAGCCAAACTCCGAATGCCGGTAAGTGAGAGCGCAGCAGTGAGACGGTGGGGGATAAGCTTCATCGTCGAGAGGGAAACAACCCAGACTACCAACTAAGGTCCCTAAGCGTGTGCTAAGTGGGAAAGGATGTGGAGTTGCATAGACAACCAGGAGGTTGGCTTAGAAGCAGCCACCCTTGAAAGAGTGCGTAATAGCTCACTGGTCAAGTGATTCCGCGCCGACAATGTAACGGGGCTCAAGCACACCACCGAAGTTGTAGATTTCGTATTATAGACAAGCCTTCGTGGTTCAGTCGTACGGAGTGGTAGGAGAGCGTCGTGTGGCCAGTGAAGCGGCGGTGTAAACCAGCCGTGGAGGCCACACGAGTGAGAATGCAGGCATGAGTAGCGAAAGACGGGTGAGAAACCCGTCCTCCGAAAGACCAAGGGTTCCAGGGCCAGGTTAATCCGCCCTGGGTAAGTCGGGACCTAAGGCGAGGCCGACAGGCGTAGTCGATGGACAACGGGTTGATATTCCCGTACCGGCGAAGAACCGCCCAAGCTAATCCAGTGGTGCTAAGAGTCCTAACCCGGCTGAGTGGATCCCTTCGGGGTGATGCCGGCCGGTCTAACGCTCGACCCCATGCTGGTGCGGTTAACGTATTAACAGGTGTGACGCAGGAAGGTAGCTGAGCCAGGCGATGGTATCCGTAAGGTGAACCTGGTGTAAGGATGTAGGGCTGACGATAGGCAAATCCGTCGTCAATGCGCCTGAGATCCGATGCGTACCCCGATTGGGGGAAATCAGTGATCCTATGCTGCCGAGAAAAGCATCGACGTGAGGTTCAAGCCGCCCGTACCCCAAACCGACTCAGGTGGTCAGGTAGAGAATACCAAGGAGATCGAGAGAATCGTGGTTAAGGAACTCGGCAAAATGCCCCCGTAACTTCGGGAGAAGGGGGGCCGGAACCGTGATGGGATTTACTCCCGGAGCGGGAAAGGCCGCAGAGACCAGTGGGAAGCGACTGTTTACTAAAAACACAGGTCCGTGCCAAGTCGCAAGACGATGTATACGGACTGACGCCTGCCCGGTGCTGGAAGGTTAAGAGGAACGGTTAGCGCAAGCGAAGCTGAGAATTTAAGCCCCAGTAAACGGCGGTGGTAACTATAACCATCCTAAGGTAGCGAAATTCCTTGTCGGGTAAGTTCCGACCTGCACGAATGGCGTAACGACTTCCCAGCTGTCTCAACCGCGAACTCGGCGAAATTGCACTACGAGTAAAGATGCTCGTTACGCGCAGCAGGACGGAAAGACCCCGTGACCTTTACTACAGCTTGGTATTGGTGTTCGGAGTGGCTTGTGTAGGATAGGTGGGAGACTGTGAAGCTTGGACGCTAGTTCAGGTGGAGTCATTGTTGAAATACCACTCTGGTCACTTTGGATATCTAACTACGAACCGTGATCCGGTTCTGGGACAGTGCCTGGTGGGTAGTTTAACTGGGGCGGTTGCCTCCCAAAAAGTAACGGAGGCGCCCAAAGGTTCCCTCAACCTGGTTGGCAATCAGGTGTCGAGTGTAAGTGCACAAGGGAGCTTGACTGTGAGACTGACAAGTCGAGCAGGGACGAAAGTCGGGACTAGTGATCCGGCAGTGGCTTGTGGAAGCGCTGTCGCTCAACGGATAAAAGGTACCTCGGGGATAACAGGCTGATCTTGCCCAAGAGTCCATATCGACGGCATGGTTTGGCACCTCGATGTCGGCTCGTCGCATCCTGGGGCTGGAGTAGGTCCCAAGGGTTGGGCTGTTCGCCCATTAAAGCGGTACGCGAGCTGGGTTTAGAACGTCGTGAGACAGTTCGGTCCCTATCCGCTGCGCGCGTAGGAAATTTGAGAAGATCTATCCCTAGTACGAGAGGACCGGGATGGACGAACCTCTGGTGTGTCAGTTGTCCTGCCAAGGGCACCGCTGATTAGCTACGTTCGGAACGGATAACCGCTGAAAGCATCTAAGCGGGAAGCCGGCTTCGAGATGAGATTTCCATACCCTTAGGGGTGAGAGGCTCCCAGCTAGACTACTGGGTTGATAGGCCGGATGTGGAAGTGGGGACTAACGACCCATGGAGCTGACCGGTACTAATAAGCCGATAACTTGACAACACTCCCTCCCTGTAGAGGTGGGGGAAAGCTGCTTGCGTCCACTATGTGGTTCCCGAAATACGGTCGGGAACATAACTCAACAGACAAGTCGCCACATCTATCACGGATGGGGTGCATGGTCTGAGACAGACTTCACCACCAGTAATGGTGTGTGGTAAATGTTTCGGCGGCCATAGCGAGAGGGAAACGCCCGGTCACATTCCGAACCCGGAAGCTAAGACTCTCAGCGCCGATGGTACTGCAAGGGGGACCTTGTGGGAGAGTAGGACACCGCCGGACTCCTTTTAG
>NZ_LHOZ01000077.1:0-5139 GCF_001297205.1 Frigoribacterium sp. RIT-PI-h
GAGGTGGACACAGCACCAGCCCTTGTCCTGGCGCTGTGTCCACATCCTGGCGTCGTGCGCCCCGGCACCCGCGCAATCGCCGCACCGCGCCGCCCCCGCCGCACCCCGCCGCCGTCGAGCGCGCAGACTGGTCTCTGACCCCCGACGGAACGAGCCACTCCCCCATGACCACCACCGTCCTCCTCGCCGGCGCGACCGGCGACCTCGGCCGGCGCATCTCCCGCGAGCTGCTCCGCGACACCACGGCCGACGTGCACCTGCGCGTCCTGACCCGCCCCGGCAGCACCGGCGCGACCACCCTGTTCGGTGACGACGACCGGGTCGAGGTGACCCGCGCCTCCTACACGGACGTGCCCGCCCTGACCGAGGCCGCCCGTGGCGCCGACGTCGTCGTGTCGGCCGTGAGCGGCGTCCGCCCCGTGATCGTCGACGCGCAGCGTGCACTGCTGACGGCAGCCGTCGCGGCGGGGGTGCCGCGGTTCGTGCCGTCGGACTACTCGGCCGACTACCGCGCCATCCCGCCGGGCAGCAACCGCAACTTCGAGCTGCGGCGTGAGTTCGCGGCCGACGTCGACGCGGCTCCGATCCGGGCGACATCCGTGCTGAACGGCATGTTCACCGACCTGCTGACCGGGGACGCGCCGATGGTCCTGTTCGACCGGAAGCGGGTGCTGTTCTGGTCGTCGGCCGACCAGGTGCTCGACTTCACGACGAAGGACGACGTCGCCCACGTCGTCGCCCGCGTCGCGCTCGACCCCGAGGCTCCCCGAGTCGTCGAGGTCGCCGGGGACCGGGTCCCCGCCCGCCAGGTCGCCCGCACGATGAGCGAGCTCACCGGCCAGGACTTCAAGCCGCAGTGGGCCGGCACGACCGGCACCCTCTCGGCGATGGCGGCCGTCATGCGCCGCACGTCGAAGGGCGACGACACCTTCCCCGCCTGGCAGGGCATGCAGTACTTCGTCAACATGTTCAGCGGTGACGCGCAGCTGCGCCACGTCGACAACGACCGCTACGGCCCCGAGCGCTGGACGACCGTGCGCGACGTCCTCGCGACGCGGACCGGCGCCACGTCGGGGTCCCCGGCGTCGACGTCCGCCTGACGGGGACGAGGAGGCACGGGTCGCCCACCAGGGACGCCGCCCGCGCCTGCCGTGGCCCCGAGAAAACGGTGGCCCCTCCCCCCGACGGGTAGGGCCACCGTTCATCGCCGGCGGGGTGAGCGACGGCGGACTACCACGGTAGGCAGCTCCTCCCCCGGCCCACCATCCGATGGACGCGGGGTCCCGGCCGATTCGCGCGACGATGTCCTCGCGACACCCGTCCGGGTCTGTAGGGTCGGCGCATGCATGCGGCTGGTCCTGAGGTCTTCGCGGCCCATCGTGTCGCGACGTGCCACGGCGCCGACGACGCCCGTCGTGTGCTCGGCGAGGCCTTCCTGCCCGTCGAGTTCCCGGAGGCGAGCGCATCCGCCCCCCTCGGCCTGCAGCTCAACGCCGTGAGAACGGGACGGCTGACCATGGGCTTCATGAGGTTCGACCGGGCCGTCCGCATCCGGACGTCAGAGCCCGACAACTACCACGTCGACATCCCGACGGCGGGTCGAGCTGCCCTGTGCGCGGCCGGCGGGCGACGAGTCGACGCGACGCAGCGGTCGGGCGGCGTCTTCATGCCAGGCCGACCTGTCGACCTCGACTGCGGCGACGGCTTCGCGCAGATCGCGCTGATGATCCCCCGAGCCGAGCTGCAGCGCGAACTCGAGGACCTGCTCGAGTCGACCTCCGTCGCCCCGCTCGAATTCGACCCGGCGCTCGACCTGACGGCGGGTGGGCAGGTCGTCCTGCAGGCCGTCCGGGTCGTCGACGAGGCCTCCCGACGGACCGACGGTGTCCTGCAGCACCCCCTCGCCGTCCGCGCCCTCGAGCGGGCGCTCGTCCACGCCCTGCTCTTCTCCCAGGGCCACAACCACACCGAGGCGCTGCACGCTCCCGTGCCGCAGTCGGGCGGTCGGGCGGTCTTCCGCGCGATCGAGCTGCTGCGCGCCGATCCGGCCCACGACTGGAGCGTGGCCGACCTGGCGGTGGCGACCGCCACGAGCGTCCGCAGCCTGCAAGAGGGCTTCCGTCGCACCCTCGACACGACACCGACGGCCTACCTGCGACGGCTGCGGCTGGAGCGGGTGCGCGACGACCTGGTCGCCGCGGGACCCGGGCGGTCGAGCGTCACCGACGTCTCGGCGCGCTGGGGGTTCACGCACCACGGCCGCTTCGCCGCGGCCTACGCCGACCGGTTCGGCGAGCGCCCCTCCGACACGCTGCGCGCCTGGTCCGGCCGTTGAGCCGTGGCCGAGAATTAGGGGCCACGGGGCGGCGGCCGTGCGGCGGGCACGCTCCGCCGCCCGCACCCCTCGGGCCTGACGCGCGCGGACCGGACCAGACCTCAGGAGGCGCGGGTCGCCTCGGTCGAGGAGCGCGCTACCGTGGCCGCATGAGCACCGAGGCCTGGGAAGACCGCGTCGCCGCCCTCTGGGCCGACGAGACCGTCGACGACGAGCAGCGCATCGAGCGCATGACGGCCCTGGCCGCCGATGCGCCCCACCCCGCGCTCGGCGAGTTCGAGCTGGGCGGTGCGCACGACTCCGGGGGCCGTGAGGCCGAGGCACACGTGCACTACGCGGCGGCGACCGAGGCCGGCCTCGATGCCGTCGATCCGACCCGTGCCGCGCAGATGGTCGTGCAGCACGCCTCGACCCTGCGCAACCTCGGCCGGGTGGACGAGGCCATCTCGATGCTGCGTGACGCCCCCGAGCATCCCGCCACCGGAGCGGCGCCGAAGGTCTTCCTCGCGCTCGCCCTGCACAGCGCGGGCCGGGTCGACGAGGCCCTCCGGGTCGCGATCGAGGCCGTCGAGCCGAACCTGCCCCGGTACCACCGCTCGGTCCGCGCCTACGCGGCCGCGCTCACCGAGAGCTGAGCCGGCCGCTGCCCGTGCGACGCGCAGACCCGGCCGCAGCCGTCACCCGCACTACCGCGTGTGACCTCCGACGGGCACCGACCCGGTGCTGAAGTCCTCTTCGAGCTGCTCGAGCGAGCGGCCGTTCGTCTCGGGCACCCGGGTCGCCGCGAAGACGAACGACCCGACGTTGAGCGCTGCGAAGATGAAGAACGTCGTCGAGATGCCGATGCCGGCGACGACGATCGGGAAGAGCAGGCTGACCGCGAAGTTGGTCATCCAGAGGACGAACACGGTCAGCCCCATGCCGACGCCGCGCAGCTTGAGCGGGAAGATCTCGCTGAGCATCAGCCAGACCAGCGGGCCGATGGTGCCCTGCATGGTGCCCACGAACCCGATCACGAAGATCAGCACGACGACGGCCCGGCCCATGCCCTCCGGGATGAACGTCGACGACAGCCCGATCAGCAGGTGGAAGACGGCGACGCCGGCGAAGCCCGACATGAGCATGGTGCGGCGGCCGATCCGGTTGATGACGCGCAGCGCCACGAGCATGGCCACGACGGCGACGACGCCGGCCCCGACGTTGGCGATGAGCGCCCCGCTCTGCGAGAAGCCGGACTGCTGCAGCACCTGAGTGCCGTAGTACATGATCGAGTTGATGCCGGTGAGCTGCTGGGCGACGGCGAGGCCTAGACCGACCAGCAGGATCTTCCGCAGCCAGGGCTCGGCGACGAGGTCGCGCAGGCGGACGCTCTTCGCCACCTCGGCCTCGTGGGCCAGGTCGCGCACCTCGGCGATCTCGGCCACGGCCCGGTCGGCGGACCGGATCTGCTTCAGCACGGCGAGCGCGTCGTCGTCACGACCCTGGGCGATCAGCCATCGTGGGCTCTCGGGCACGCGGAACATGCCGACGAACAGGGCGATCGCCGGTAAGGCGGCGACGGCGAGCATGTAACGCCACACGTCCCCGTGCTCACCCCAGACGCTGCCGATGACCGCGTTGATGGTGAAGGCGGCGAGCTGCCCGGAGACGATCATCAGTTCGTTGCGGCTGACGAGGCCGCCGCGCTGCTCGGTGGGGGCCAGCTCGGCGAGGTAGACGGGCACCGTGACCGAGGCACCTCCGACGGCGACGCCGAGGACGACGCGCGCCCCGGTGAGGAACTCCCACGTCGGCGAGAGGACGCACGCGAGCGCCGCGAGGAAGAACACGACGGCGAGGGTCGTGATGGTGGGCTTGCGACCGAAGGCGTCCGAGACGCGGCCGGTGAAGAAGGCACCCACCGCCGCGCCGACGAGGATCGCCGACACCATGACGCCCTCGGTCGTCGGGGTGAGGCCCAAGCTCGTCTCCATCGAGTCGAGTGCTCCGTTGATGACACCCGTGTCGTAGCCGAAGAGCAGCCCGCCGAAGGTCGCGATGACGGCGACGACGCCCAGTCGTCGGGTGTGCGGCCCCGAGACCAGGGCGGGCAGGGCTGCCCGGGGCGACGCGCCCGTTGCGTTGGTGACCACGATTCCTCCGTCGGTTGTGGTCCCAGCCTGCCCTGTCTCGGGAGCCGGCGGCGCCGTCGATGCCGAGGAGGCGCGGCTCGGGTGACCCGCGCCTCCTGCGGTTCGCGGCTCCCTACAATCGGAGCATGCCTTTCGACGAGTGGTACGACGATGAGACGCGAGAGGCCGCGACGGCCCGCGTGTTGCAGCGGCGGATGACGAACCCCACCGACCGCAACGTCCTCACCGTCGTCGCGGAAGAGTTCAACGTCCCGCGGCAGACCCTCAGCGACTGGGTCGACGAGGCGTCGCCCGAGTCCGCGAAGCCGAAGCGGAAGCCCCGCCCCAAGTTCTCGCAGGTCGTCAAGACCACCAAGGAGGCGCGGGTCGAGTCCCCCGCGGACGACGAAGCGATCGAGGCACCGCAGTCCGCCGCACCTCCGGAGCCAGCGAGCGAACCCGAGCCTGAGCCTGAGGCCGTTCCGCAAGCCGAGGCCGTTCCGCAAGCCGAGGCCGTTCCGCAGACCGAGGCCGCGCCCGAACCGCAGCCCGAGCCCGAGCAGGACCCCTGGGCGGCGTCCGATCCTGCCCCTGAGCCCGAGCCGGCACCCGGTAGCGAACCCGAGCCGCAGCCCGAGCCCACACCCGCACCCACTCCGGACCCCGAGCCCACACCCGCACCCACTCCGGACC